>JAFDJF010000071.1 GCA_019307645.1 Deltaproteobacteria bacterium | reverse complement strand
CGATTTACGGGACCCTTAAATCCGGGGTCGTTTCCGGAGGCACGACACGCGTCGGGCACTATGAAACCGGAGGGAAACAAATGGCGCGTGCCATGATGCTCGCTGCCGAGCAGGCCGCTGTTGATCCTGAAGAAATCGATCATATCAGCGTTTCTGCTAATTTTTCCAGTGAACTGGACCGAATGGAGTTTCATCAGCTTTCCAGTTTTTTTGAAAACCGAAAGACGGAACTGATGGTCACGCCTCTTAAATATCTCATAGGGGATTTCGGGGGAGCCGGGATTATGCGGGCAGCAGCTATTCTTCTCAGCCTGCGCCATCAGGTGCCTCTCCCCGCAGTAAAAGCGGATTCCCTGCTGGGTGAGTCTCAGTATCCCATACTGTGGCATACCCTTCAGGAAGGCAGTCCGCAAACGGCGCTTATGACCAGCAGCACCTTTGGCGGCGGAAGCACAAGCATGATTTTTGTCAGGGAGTAGAAATGAAGGTCCTGCTTATCTCTCCAAATATCGAGTCTCTCCCTGATCCTGTGTTTCCCATCGGCCTGGCATACATTGCCGCCGCCCTAAAAGCGAATCATACGCCTTACCAGATTCTGGACCTGTGCTTTGAAGAGGATTATACAACTGCCGTTTCCGCTGCCGTCGGTTCCTTTCAGCCTGATGTCATCGGACTGTCTTTGAGAAATGTCGATAATGTCAGTTTTCCGAATTATGTGTCATACCTGTCCTTTTATCGCAGAATCGTTCAGATTGTCAGAAAGCGCAGCCGCGGGGTCATTGTCATTGGAGGAAGCGGTTTTGATCTGCTGCCCGGTGAAATTCTTGAATATCTGGATGCTGATCTGGGGATTGTCGGAGAGGGGGAAGTTTCATTTGTAAAACTCATTAATCGGCTGGAAAAGGAGGGTTTTCAGACCCTGGATTCAAAGATTCTGGATGACCGACTGGAAGTGATCAACAATTTAGACGACCTACCGTTCCCCGATCGCTCTGGGTTTGATAATAAGGCGTATCTCAAGCTGGGCGGGATGGGCAATATACAGACAAAAAGGGGTTGCCCGTTCAATTGTATCTACTGCACATACCCTGTTATTCAGGGGAAAAAAGTAAGGATGAGAAGCCCAAAACACGTTTGCAGCGAAATTGAAGGCCTCCTTGAAAATGGCGTGAGCAATATCTTCATTGTTGATAATGAATTCAACTATCCTGTTGAGCACGCCCAATCTGTCTGTCGCGAGATAATACGCAAGAAACTGTCCATCAAGTGGAGTTGTTATTGTCACCCGGGATTTGTCACTCGCGAACTTGTTGATTTAATGCTCGAATCGGGTTGCACCGGGATGGAGTTTGGCAGTGATGCCGCGAATGATGCAATGCTTGTTAACATGGGCAAAAACTTCTCGACCAATGATCTCAGAAAAGCCTCGGATATCTGCCGGCAGTCAGACATGCCATTTTGCCATTCGCTTCTCATTGGGGGGCCGGAAGAAACAAGGGAGACGGTTAAGCAGACCTTTAACGCAATCCAGGACATGGCACCCACAGCCGTAATCTGTATGGTCGGCATCAGGGTATTTCCGGACACAAAACTCTATCGTCTAGCCGTGGAAAAAGGCGTCGTTGCTCCTGACCAAGATCTCCTGAAACCGGCTTTTTACATATCGCCTGCGGTAGAAAATGAAATCTTGCCTTTTATAGAAATTTTTTCAAAAGAGAATCCGACCTGGATTTTCCCCGGCCTCAATATTAATATGAGCAGGGAGCTGCAGAAGAAGCTGCGTCGCTTTGGGATCAAGGGACCGCTTTGGGAATATATGAAAGTGGGTGCCAGATTCAAGAATGTAAATAAACTTTCAAAAATGTTTACATAATCACATGGACAAAAAACAAAATAATAACCGGAGAAAAGCCCTTTTGTCCGGAAATGAGGCTATTGCCAGGGGAGCCTACGAAGCGGGCGTTAAGGTCGCTACCGGCTATCCCGGCACGCCTAGCACGGAAATCCTTGAAACACTTGTGCAGTATGAAGATGTATATGTGGAGTGGTCCACTAATGAAAAGGTGGCCTTTGAGGTAGCATATGGCGCAGCGGTTTCAGGTGGAAGAGCACTTGTTGTCATGAAACATGTGGGCGTAAATGTTGCTGCAGATCCTTTGTTCGCCGCCTCTTACACCGGTATCAGAGGCGGGCTGGTAATTGTTACGGCAGATGATCCTGAGATGTACAGCTCGCAGAATGAACAGGACAACAGAAACTACGCAAAATTTGCAAAAATACCCATGTTTGAACCCTCTGACAGTCAGGAGGCAAAGGATTTTGCAAAACTGGCATTTGAAATAAGCGAAGCATTTGACACCCCGGTATTTTTGAGAACCACCACAAGACTTTCCCATTCAAAATCAGTTGTTGAACTTTCACAGCCGGAAGAGCATGCCTTTGGGAAAACCTTGGCAAAGGAACCCCGGAAGTTTGTCTTGCTTCCTCGCTATTCCCGTATCAGACATCCTCTGGTTGAGGAGCGTATAGAGAGGCTGTCAGCCTTTGCAGATGTCTTTGATAAGAACGAAATGGATATTAATGACACTTCTTTCGGTATTATCACCAGCGGTGTCTGCTACCACTACGCAAAGGAAAGTTTCCCTGACTATTCCTTTCTGAAGCTTTCGATGGTTTACCCGCTGCCGGAGAAAAAAATCAGGGAGTTTGCTGAGAGAGTTAAAAAGGTCTATGTGTTTGAAGAGCTTGACCCGTTTTTTGAGGAACAGATAAAGGCCCTTGGAATAGATGTTGTCGGAAAGGATATCTTCTCCCGTTGTGGCGAGTTTAGTCCGGATATCGCTGAGAAGATAAAGGGCATAAATGATATTAAAGACAATACCCCAATTGCAGTACTCCCATCCCGGCCTCCAAATATGTGTCCGGGATGCCCTTACCGGCCTGTTTTTTATATGCTTAAAAAGTATGATCTGTTTGTTGCGGGCGATATTGGGTGCTATACCCTGGGGGCACTTGCCCCTCTTGAGGCCATTGACTCTACAATCTGCATGGGCGCGAGCATTGGATATGCCATGGGCATTGACAAGTTGTTAGGGGACGATGCAAAGGGAAAGGCCGTGGCTGTTATTGGAGACGCAACATTTCTTCATTCGGGGATTACGAGTGTCCTTAATATGGTATACAACAAAGGGGCATGCACGGTAATTGTTCTCGATAACCGGACAATCGCCATGACAGGAAGACAGGATCATCCTGGCACCGGCTTTACTCTGAGAGGAGAAGAAACAAAGGGCATTGATTACGAATTGTTGTGCAGGGCTCTGGGCGTCGATCATGTAAAGGCCGTAAACCCCTTTGACATGGCGCATCTTGAGACTGTTATAAAAGAGGAGATCAATAGACCTGAGCCTTCCGTAATTATCTCTCAAGCCCCGTGTGTTTTACACAGAAGAGAGGCAAGGCCTTTGGCAGAACGTTTCATGGTGAGGACAGAAAAGTGTACCGGCTGCGGAGAATGCTTCAAGCTTGTGTGTCCTGCCATCGAGCGGCAGCGTGATACTGCAGAGGGTAAGGCATTTATCAATGAGGTATTGTGTTACGGGTGTGGTGTTTGTGGGCAGGTTTGTAAAGAAGGCGCAATAGGGAAAAAGGAGATTTTTCAATAAATCGGAAAAGCATTTATTGAGAAAATATGGACGAAAGGAAGATATGGGTAAGGTGACAAATATCCTTATGGTGGGTGTTGGCGGCCAGGGGGTGATCCTTGCAAGTGAAATCGTGGCAGAGGTCATGATGCGTGCAGGATTTGATGTAAAGAAAAGTGAGGTCCACGGCATGGCCCAGCGGGGAGGAATGGTTAACAGTCATATCCGTTTCGGACCAAAGGTCTATTCGCCTGTTATCAAAAAGGGGGAAGCCGATATCCTGTTGTCATTTGAACAGCTTGAAACCCTGCGGTTTCTTGATTATCTTGTTGACAACGCGGTTATATTGTTAACCATGCAGAAGATCCTTCCGCCTTCTGTCACTGCAGGAAATGAAATCTACCCTTCGGATATCCCTGAGCGATTGTCTGAACGATATCCGAGAGTAGAACTTGTCGATTCCATGGGTATCGCCAGTGAGGCCGGTAATATCAAGGCGTCAAATGTCGCATTCCTGGGCGCCCTTTCAAAACATTTCAATCTCCATAAAAGCCTGTGGGAAGAGACTATTTCGTTATTCGTGCCGCCGGATTTTCTGGATGTAAATTTGAAGGCCTTTTCAATGGGACGAAATAATAATGCATAGGGCTCGCCCACTCCTCAATATATTCCTGATCGCGCCCGCAATGGATTCCGAAGATCGGAACAAGGCCTTTGGTATCAAACTGCCACTTTTGGGCTACCCGGCCATCAGCCTTGCAATGATTGCGGCCCTTACCCCGGATAACATTCATGTCCGGCTTGTTGATGTCGTCAACGAGCCCGTCCCCTACGGGGATCCTTGTGATCTGGCCTTGATTGTCGGTCAAACCCATCATATGCCGAGTGCCTATCTCATTTCCGATCGACTGCGTAGTGAAGGCGTGACGGTTGTACTGGGTGGAATGCATGTAACCGCTTTTCCTGATGAAGCCCTTGAACACGGAGACGCCGTCATAATCCGTGAGGGCGAGGTCGTGTGGGGGGACATTCTGGATGATTTTACCAAAGGCGCCCTGAAAAAGAAATACTACGGTCCCGAGGCCGAACTTGCAAAACTGCCTGCCATCAGACGCGATCTCTTCAATAAAAAATTCTATCATCCGGGAGAAATAATCGAAACCACCCGTGGCTGTCCTGTGGGATGTCACTTCTGTGCTGTGCAGGATTTCTTCGGCGCCAAATTCAGAGTCCGGCCGGCCGAGGCCGTCAAACAGGAGATTCTGGACATCTTCGGCCCAAGACCGCCGCAGTCAAAATGGAAAAACTGGCTTGCTCGAAACTGGCACCTCGACATCCCCTACTTTGTGGAAAGGCGCCTTCTCTATGTTATGGACTCAAATTTCATATCCGAACCGGCTCATGCCCGTGCCGTACTGGAGGCCTTCAAAGAATGCGACATAAGATGGTATGGTCATGCGAGCTTCAATCTTGCCCGAGATGAATCCATGCTCGACCTTATGGCAGAATCGGGTTGTATCGGGGTAAATATTGGATTTGAGACCCTCTCTCAGACAAATATCGATGCCATGCACAAGTTCCCCAACAAGACGGATGAGTATGCCGATTGCATCAAGGCGCTTCATGATCGTGATATAGGGGTGATGGGGACATTTATGGTGGGCTTTGACGAGGATACTCCCGAGGTTTTTGATCAGATTGCTGACTTTGTTATTGCAAATCGTCTGGAGACCGCTTTTACGCTGATCCTGACCCCTCTTCCCGGCACTGAAATATATCGACAAATGGATTCTCAGGGCCGCATTTTCAGCCGGAATTGGCGTGACTATGACCACGGCACGGTTACTTTTGTCCCGAAAAATATGACTCCCAGGCAGCTTCATTTGGGTATGCGGCATACCTGGAAACGCATTTATTCATGGCGCGGCATATGGAACAGAATTCTTAAAAAACCCCGTATCCGGGCTTTTTTCTATTTTCCGGTAAATATGGGATTCAGGAAAAGTGCCCGAATCATATGTTCTGAAAAGGTCTGGCCTTCACCGTAATGGTTTATCGCCAAGGCCAAATTGATCCCGCCTATTTAGTGTCTGAACGAAAACTAGGATTTTTCGTCAAGATCAAGGAAGATAAAAATTTTTGCCGCAAGAATACATTAAGTATTTTGAGGATTAAAATTTTTATCTGACCTGTCTGCGTGCGGCCACGCACAGGCAGGCGCAGATATTGGCGAAAAAGACAGTTTTCGTTTGGGCACTATTTATCCCACAAATATGGGTAGAATATATTAATAAGTCTGTCCACTAATCTCACCCTTAGGCCATATTTGTTCAATATCCCATCAACAATCGACAGAACCATCAGCACGGGGGCCATGTGTGTTGCAAGAGTTATGACAAAGAAACTAATGTTAAGCGCCCTTACAGAGGCAAAATTGTTTTTTATAATTAACGGAAGGAGCAGATATTCGACCAAGAAAAACAGGGTTGCCGGCAAGATGAGTAATGTGGCAAAAGCCAGCGACAGACGATAGGTGATCGTGTTTTTGCCGAAAAAATCATGTAGCCTGCCTGGCGAATAAGTATAGGGTTTGTTCGAAAAAACCCCTTCAATTAACCACTTTATTATCAGAAAATACTCCAGATATGCTCCGATTGCCATTCCGTCGCTTACCGCTTTGAAATGGCTTATGTAATTATTATAGATTGCCCCTATGGTTACAGACCTGATCCGAACACCCATGTCTCCCGCCTTGATCAATATCTCGGCTTCGGTAACATAGCCTTCTGTTACTAAGCGGAGTTTTTTTATCAGTCCCAGCGGATACAATCTGAACCCACACTGCGTATCTTCAATAAACTGGTTCGCGGCAAGGGAGATATAGAACCTTGCAACCTGCATTGCATTATATCTCGCACGCGGCATATTCGCTGCGGTAAGGGTTCTGGAACCCGTTATAAGATCATTCGGATGCTTTTCATGTTCCCGGATAAACCGGGGCAGATCTTCGGTGTCGTGCTGGCAGTCAGCATCAATACTTATGGCAGTATCAAAACCCCTCTCAATCGCCATACGGAAAAGGGCCCTCAGGGCATTTCCCTTGCCACGGTTTTCATTTATTCTTATTACTTCAGCGCCTGCTTCTGAAGCATTTCTTGCCGTGTTGTCTGTTGAACCGTCATCTGCCACGATCACCAGAGGAACGTATTTCCGTGCTCCCCTGACAACACGGCCGATTGTCCTTTCTGCATTGTAAGCAGGAATTACAGCGCATATGTTAGATGATTTTTCTGTGTCCATATCTCTCAATGTGTGTCCTTAACAGGTATTGAATAAGCCCCAGGAAGCTGTCCGAGAATGCCCTTTCCCCCGAACTCTTCAATTTTGGAAAAAATTGCTATTCTCAGACAGCCTCATAGACATATTTATATATTATTTTGTTTAGGAGTTTTGTCGCCTCAACTTGAGGATCGTACACTCTCGGGCAAATTATTCAAAATAATTTTATGGGCAAAACGCTTTGTCCAGGACAAAGCTACAAAAATGTGCAATAAGAATATTTCATTGGTATCGTTCAACCCCTGTATCTTTAGGTTGATGATCAAAGGCTTATAATCTATATTTTCGATACTTGGGCCATTTAAAACACGATTCCTTTTAAGCCCTGCAGATATTATAACCATTCAACCCTGAAAGCAAAGGCGCAGAAAATGAAAAAAAAGGGGATATACAGCATTGCTCGTGAAGAGACCTATGATGACGGTCAGGTCATTTTTGACGAGAATAGTTCCGGGGACTGGCTTTATGTTATCCTCCGCGGTTCCGTAGAAACATCTAGAAACGTTCGAAACCGCAAATATATCATTGAGAGGCTGCAGCCTGATGAGGTATTCGGCGAAATGGAGCTTATCGGCGGCATGGAACGAACCGTTACTGCCCGGGCTGTAGGAAAGACGACCCTCGGTGTTATTGATCTGGAATCTATGAAAAAGGAATATAACCAGCTTTCCAAGCAATTCAGGAGCATCCTTGAAACAATTCCGCTTAGGCTCAAGAAGATGCTTGACAGGGCCTGTGATTTCTCCGGTTGAGTCAACCATGGCTTCAGTTCATAATCTTTGGATGAGATAAATATAAGTCGGAATAGGGCTCAGAGTTTTTACCCTATAGAATTTTCTCACCATACCTCTGTTTTCTTCAACCCCACTGCTGACAAGCGGCGAAAAATAGATCGCCCCCTTGCCGTATGGACGTTTCAGTCTTTTTTCAGTCAATCCAAAAAATGAAGGCAGGTGACTTGGAGGAAGATTATCTCCAAACACGAAATTTGCGGTAATCTCTATCTTGTTATAGCGCCTGTTTATTTCGAGCATCCTGGTAAATGCCTCGTCGACCGTCTCGGCAGTGATTGGTTTTTTTATTGCAGCCAGGGTCTTCGGATCAGCGGATTCGAGGCCGATATTTATATATGTTGAAAAAGGAAGTCGTTCAAGCGAGTCAAATAAGGCATCCTCCGAATTCATGAGG
>JAFDJF010000557.1 GCA_019307645.1 Deltaproteobacteria bacterium | reverse complement strand
TCTCCCGCAACACCTTCTGCGCCCATGTCTGCCCTGTGGGCCATCTGCTGGGGCTTTACGCGCGGTACGCGCCGATGGGTTTGGGGGTGCGCGACAGGTCCGTCTGTTTGGAGTGCAAGGATCAGTCGTGCATCTCGAACAAGACCGCTTATAAGTTTCAGGGGCGCAGCTGCGGCGTCGGACTTCTACCGGAAAAGATTGAAGACAATACCCAGTGCCTGGTCTGCGGCCAATGCCTGAAAGCCTGCGACCGCAATAATCCCGGGATCGACGGCCGGCCCAATCCAGGCTGGTTCCCGCGACGCTGGTTCAAGGACATACTGAACCTCAAGCCCTTGACTCCTGCGCAAGCCGCTTTCTGCCTTGTGGTGTCGGGTTTTGTCATCTACGAAGTCTTCACCGAATGGGGGACGACCAAGGGGCTGTTACTCTGGATGCCGTCAAAAGTGGACCAGGCGTTTGGCACAAGCGGAGCGCTGGGATACGGCATGGTGAATTCGTTGACGCTCTTCGTCGCCTTACCCGCGTTTCTCTGGCTCCTGCCCTTCGGCGCGTTTCGCCTGTCAGGCGGGCGTCTCCCGCTGAGGGACTATCTGCTCAAGTTTGGCATCTCCTTCATCCCGATCATGGCTGCCGCTCACGCCGTCAAGGCCTTGCTCAAAATGACCTCGCGAATTCCTTATTGGGAGCACGTCGTTGCTGATCCGCTCGGTGTCGAAACCGCGCGCCGCATTCTTGACAAGACCATACAGTTGGCGCCGCTCCCGTCCTGGCGCGATCCGGCAATCACGGTCCTGGCCTTGGCATTGATGGGGGTTGCGGTCTCACTAAGCGTCTTTGTCACCCGGAAGCTGATTAAGGCGCACCTGCCAGAATTGAGCTGGCGCAGCACGCCGCTTTACTTGATCCCGGGCCTGTATGGCGGAGCGTTTTCTGTTATGCTGATTGCGTGGCGGTTATTCTAAATGACGAAAGTGACCTAAATCTGAGCGCCAAAAAAGTGAATTTGTTTTTACGCGAACCCTTAATCTCCTACGTTTGAAAGAATGAAGTCCCCTACCAGATACCCCATTTTCGCCGGCAGAGCATGGTCTGATCCGCCACCACTCCAGGCACCGGACATGGCACTGGGTGCGCCCACGAGCTCCTGTTGAGCTACTACCGTGCCGGTGGATGCGTCCGTGAGTTTGACATTTATTTTCATGGCTGAGCGTCCTGCAAATGCTCCGCCCCAGAAACGGGCCGAACTGCCTACAATTTTTAGATATGTCAGGTCTCCTTCTACGATAAGCGTCGGGCCGTCTTTCTGACTCCCTTGTTCGCCCTCTGTATCCTCAACTCTGTCAAAAATATTTTTTCCGCTTAAATAGGATATCGCAGTTGATTTGCATTGTCGAAGGGGATCGGCCGTTGGCACATTTGCCTGAACATTTGGACTTTCGGCAAACTTTCCAAAAAGGATGTTTTTATACTTTAAATTTTGACTCACATCATCAATCGATACTTGTTGAACAGGGGTTCTGGTGGAACATGCGGCTAAGACAAAAACACAGAACAGTGGAAGAAGAATCAGCGTGCTTTTTCTGCTTGAAAAGGTCATATCAAAAAACTCCTTTCTTTCGAGCCAGTTTTAACAGGTAAAAAGTGAATCTCTGAAACCGGCTCTTCCTAAATTATTGTTTTTTTTGCATTCACCAACTAACAGGCTAAAACCAAAAAAATAATATTGCAATACACTATGAATGTCAATTTAAAGTAACGTCGTTGCTGTAGATTAAAGAACTTTCTGGACTTCAATTTATAGCCAGCTCCCCCGAAGAATACCTCCCGCAGCGATCATTCCAGAAGGAGATCAGTTTCCCATCCCTGTAGAGCATGAGAACCGAGCATGCTTCTTCGCACTTTCTGCAGGCAAAGCTCTTGATATCGTGCTGCCGGTCAAGCAGCTCAAATCCGCGAAATTCCGGCTGCTTATCTTTGATCATGGAGGCCAGAAGGGCTGCTCCGTAGGCCCCGGCCACACCGTAATAGGGGGAGACATGAAACTCGAAACCGGTCTGTTCCTGAAACTCCCTGACAATTCCTTTGTTTGCGGCAACGCCTCCCTGGAAGACAACCGGCGCTGTAATGGCCTTTCCTTTTGCAACCGATGCCAGGTAATTCCTGACAAGGGATCGGCAGAGGCCTGCCACAATATCATTCGTTGGGATACCGATCTGCTGTTTGTGGACCATATCGGTTTCAGCAAACACGGTGCAGCGGCCTGAGATGGTTGCAGGATTATCGGATGAAAGCGCGATGTTGCCCATATCTTCGACCGCGATTTCCAGGCGGCCTGACTGCTGGTCAAGAAATGATCCCGTACCTGCGGCGCAGACCGTGTTCATGGCAAAGTCAACGGCCATGCCGTCTCTTATGATAATGATTTTTGAGTCCTGCCCGCCGATTTCCACGATTGTTCGTACCTCCGGCATTATCTTTACACCTGCCAGAGTATGGGTTGTGATCTCATTTTTGATGATTTCCGTGTTGATAAGGCGGGCAGCAAGGGTGCGGCCGCTTCCTGTTGTTGCCGCAGCCTGCACCACAGGGTGCGGCCGCTTCTCAGCCAGGCGTTTCATAACCATTCGCAGAGAGCTAAACGGATCACCATGGGTGAGAACGTAGAGAAAATCGATCATTTCAAGGGTTGCCGCATCGAGCGCCACCATTTTTGCGCTCACGGAACCCACGTCAATCCCAAGGAATATTTCAATTGATTTTGATGCCATGGACAATATCCAGAAAGGCCTCGACCCTTGTTACTACATGGTCCCGCTGGGTGTGCTCATCGCACAC
>JAFDJF010000070.1 GCA_019307645.1 Deltaproteobacteria bacterium | reverse complement strand
ACAAACAGCACGATGCCGCTGATAATTACAGCCAGGTTGACCGGGGTCCCAAAGAAAAATTCTCCCTGGGATAGTTCAATCAGATTATATCCAAGTAGAAATTCAAGGAGGTCTGTCATTCGGTTCCTTCGGAAAGCGTGCGGAAATATTCTTCCACTAGATCCTTGTATGCTATGGGGACCTCCTCCACCATTTGGGAAAAGAGTCGATTTTTAGATTCGCTGATCTCCGCCTGTGCACGGATTTTTGATTCCAATTCCTTGACGGATTCCAGTAGCTTTTTCCACATATCAGGCTGATTAAGAAAGTCTTCAATCTCCCGTTGGGTCAGTTCCCTGTGAATAGACCGGGCATTCATGGACCACCTTTCAGGATCTGCCCAGGGTTGCAGGATTCGGTTGGCATATTCTCTGCTGCGTTGAAGCCTCTCTCTCATTCCATCCATCCTGTTATTTCTATTTTCTCCAGCATTCGCTCTTTGTTGATCCTGCGGACTTTCCGAAGAAGAACCCGACTGTCCTTGTTTTCCACCTTTTCCAGCTTTTCCAGCATTCGCTCTTTGTTGATCCTGCGGACTTTCCGAAGAAGAACCCGACCGCCTTTGATTTTCTATGTCCTGCTCCAGGGCTTGAATATCCTGCTGCAGATTTTCCAGTTCCCTTCGTAAGCCACTTGCGTCTGCGGCAGCCTGTTGTATCTCTTCTTCCCTGGATCCCGGCGCGTCACCTGAAAGTTCCATTAGCCTATTGCTGATCCGGTCAATGGACTGGTCAATCAGATCCTCCATTTCCATGGAAAGACTGAGCCAGCCTTGTCTGAGCATTTCCTGGCTTTTATCTATCTTGTCGCCTATCCGTTCCGACCTCAGAGACCGCATAGCCTCTATGGCCCTGGCCTCAATTTCCGATTGTTCCTGCCGCGCGCGCGTTCCCGTGGCCTGGAGCATGTCTTCCACCTCTCTAAGATCTTTCTGCAGTTGCGTCTTTTCATCGAGCAGTTCCTGAACATCCGCGGAAAGACCGGATTCGTCCTGTGCGCCAGCAATGTCATGTTCCTGGTTTATCTCCTCAAGTTTTCGCAGGATCTGTTTTTCCTGCTCCTGAAGATTCTGCCCCTTTCTATTCAGTTCCATGGCCAGTTCTGAAGCAGATGGGTCCCTCTGGCTGTTAATTGACTGTTCCTGTTCTTTGAGATTTTTCAGTGCCTCCTCTCCTTTTGCAAGGGCGTTACCCTGTTCTCCTTGAATAAAGCTCTCTGCTGCTTCCTGCATCTGTTTTACGGCTTGATCCAATTGCTGCTGCCGGTCGAACCTCTGCTGCAAGTTATCCTTATTCTGGCTGAGCTGTGACATCCGGTTGGACAGTTCTGCTGCCTGACGGCTAAGCTCTTCCTGCTCTCGCCGGAGTTCTTCAAGAAGGCGTGTTTCCTCCTCTTCGTTTAACTGGTCCTGCTTTCGGGCCAATTCTTTCTGACCTCTATTCAGTCGTTCCTGACGCCGGGCCAGTTCTTGCAGTTCTGCCAGGGCATCCTCCTGCTCTGCCTGGTCTTGAGCGTCTTCACCTTGCGTGGGCATTTCATACCTGTTCTCCAGGCGGCCCATCTCCATTTCAAAAAGCTCCATGAGATCCTCACGCTCTCGTTGACTCTTGCTCCCCCCGCCCGAGCCCTTGCCGCCGGAATTTCTGGTCATTCGGATCTGTGTAATCTGGCTTTGGGATTCCGCCTTCATTATGGCCTGCAATGCTGATTGTTCAGGACCGAGTGCCTCTTTTAACTGCTCAAGGGAAAGCTTTTCAATAGCTGTCACCATGTGATCTACTGCCTCTTGCAGATTCTTCACTGCGTTTTTATAGCTTTCGTCAGAAAATGACAGCCGCTCAGATAATCTCTGGAGTGACATAATAGTGCGCTGCATGACCTCATCCTGTGATTCGGCAACTACTTTGACATCTTTTTTAAAATCCTCCTGATTTAATCCCTTTTGCCGATGCAGTAATTTCCAGGTCGCGGCAATGATCAGTTTCTGGTTTTCCACCAGGGCGCTGGGCTGCTGATTGCCACCCTTTTTACCACCACCTCCCTTAGACTGTTGAGAGGCACGGCGGAACGCCTCCTCAGTTGAGACCACATCAAGAAAGTAGATGTCTGAGACAGTTTCAGATGGCCCTTGAATATCGTTATTGTCAATGGCAGTCAGGTAATAGGTAATAAAATCACCTGGCCTCACATTCGCTTCTTCCAGATAGATAGTGGTACGCCCGTCAATTTGGACATCTTGCTGATCTTTTACATCGTTTTGAAGAGGAATTTCCTTTTCTTCACCACCGGCTGTCGCGTAATTTACAATAAACTTTGTCAGGCCATAGTCATCTCTGGCAGTAGCAGCTATTGAAACCTCCTCTAGGGGCATGGCCCGCTGATCTCCACCCGGCTGGGTAAGAGTCAGTTGAGGCTTGGAGTCTGGAATAGACCGGACAAAATATTTAACGGGATCTGGATTTTCAAGTTGTTCATTGTCCGTCACCTTAATAGTATATGCCGAATCCTCAGTAACGGTAAAGGAACCGGAAGCCTCAGAGCCGCGGATCTCCATATCTATTTTCGTGCCGGTGTCAAAGTTGAGGGTTCCATTGTATATGGGCTTGTTGAAGGTGACATGGAGGACTATTTGTGTGCCCTCCGGCGCAACTACATCACCTGTGTTCTCGTCAGTCTTGTTTTCTATCCCGGTATATTCGGGATAGATGTATTCGACATCAGCCTGCTCTATCCGGGGTAGATCAAAGACAGATATTCTGTATTGTCTGGAGCGATCCAATTCGATATCCACATAATAGGTGAAATCTTCCTTGACCGATGAAATATAATACATATAGCTATCTTTGCTTCCCTCTTTTGACATGGGGACCTGATCCCAGTTGACTCGGTCGGTCTGAATAAAGAGATTGACCTGTTCAGGAATGTCATTTTCTATAGTGGCACTGATCATGACATCATCCCCGCGCTGCATTCTCACATCGCCCGGTTCTACAATCAATTTTACCGGCAGTGCGGCTGCCTTTTCTGCGCCGGCCGAGGGCCATATGATCCGTCTGCTGGCACTGGAAAAACCAGTCCAGCTCCCGTAGGCAAACAGAAGCAGGCAGACCGTCAGCAAAGCGCAGGAGACGGCGGGCCAGGCCTTGGTGCTGGATGTCACGCGCTGAATGCGTCTGTCCTGGATATGCAGACTTGTATCCTCCCATAACCTCTCCATCAGTTGGGATGACCATCCCCTTTTTTTCCGGGCATCAAATTCCATTGATGTCATAAGCCTTTGTTCAAGATCAGGGATGTGCTCTTCAACATAATGGGCAAGGCGCTGTTCATCAACCCTGAGCCGTCGAATAACCCGGATATGCCATAAGATGAGGGCTAATACGCTGACCAGGAAAATACACAATAATGTGATGTGTCCTGCGCGCGTAAATTGAATGAACATCTCTAAAGATACAAGCACCAGAAACAGGACTGCAATACTGGCCAGAGCCAGACTGGTCTGCCGCAGGAAAAATATGAAGGTTCTGCGGCGCTGTACACTTTTGATTTTCTCTTTTAGTAATTCAATTGAAGATGATGACATAGATGCCTCGTTTCTTCGTTAGATTTTTTTTATCAAGGAAATTTATCATTCCTTCAGGTCTTTAGTTCCACCCTCTGTTCCCATGTTTTATGATTGCAGCCTTCCATATTTTCTCTGGCCTGCTTCTATCGATAAGTACGGTTCGCCAAAAGGGTTTCTCCCAGGCCCATAAGGAGGACCAGAAACAGCAGCCACCACCAGATATGTTGTGATTTTTCCAGTTGGGACTTAATCATTGACAGCTGAACCTCCTTGAATTCCTGCGGCTGTGTTATTGGATTCATCACCGTGTCTCTGATCTCTGATATTGGTATCGATGAAAGATCCGATTCCTTAGCAATATAGTTAACCGCGAAATAGTTCTCAATATTGCCTGTCCTTACGCTATAAAAACCCGGGATATGAGTTGATTTATAATAGGAATAATCCTCCGGTGTTGATACAAGTTTTGTCTCCTGATGACTCGGTCCGGTGATAAGGGCTGTTTTACCCTGTGGGACCACAATAGGTACTGATTCTCCGACATTGTATGCCTGCTTTTTGTCCTCCATCAGGGCCAGATAGTTTATGGTCTCGTGCATAAGGGGAAGATAAAACACCTGTAGTGGAAGGTTGTTCCATTCTGTGTCCAGAGAAGAGGTAAACATAAGCACGCGGCCTTTTCCGAGTGCCAGTTCCAGGAGAGCATCCGCGCCATTGTCAAACCTCATTATGATTTCGCTCCCATCCACGGGTTTCGTGGCCCAGTATCCACGAAAACGTGCTGTGCCGAAATCATCCCTTTCACTTGTTTTTAAGGGATGAATAATAGGATGCCTTTCATCCATTTCCGCCAGCACTAAATAATTATCACCCATATTCGGATATTTCCGTTCCAGAAGGGCAGGGGATAATCCTGCAAAAAGGTTATTAAAGGTCTGCGCGTCCACCCTGTCTGAGGGTGCTATCAAAAGGCTCCCGCCTTCCTCAACATAGGATTTAAGCGGTTTTATCCGGGATGGATCTAATTCCCCTACATTTAGGAGAACTATGACCTGATACTTATCCAGTTCTGCGGGCGTTACCTGAGATGGCTGGACAACATCAACCTGAAAAGGGGATTCTTCCTGACTGCCCATGGCCAATCGAAACCAGTAGCTCTCGTCCTCATGCCAGTCGACCGATGATTCTCCATTGACGCACAGAATTTTTACCGGCGGCAAGATATCTACTGTAAAATAAAACGAATTATCCGACAGAAACTTGTCATCCTCAACTGAGATACTCCCAAGATGCATGTCCCGTTGCCTGAAAACCGTATTAAACCCCACAACAGCTTCAGATGTTTCAGACAAGTCCACTGTTTTGGTCTCCACTGTCCTTTCATCGATCCTGAGGGACACCCTGGCCTCTGACAAAGGTAGAGTTCCCGTATTTCGCACACGCCCGAGAATGGTATGTTCCTCCTGGTCCTGGACCAGTTGATGGGGTGATTTCACCTCAGTCACTGCAAGGTTTATGCTTTTTTCGTCCTCAATCTTAATGCCTTTGAAAGCAACGCCGGGACTCAATCGCCAGGTTGTATCAAAGTCATCAAACGCCCTGCGCTGATAATCAGAGATCAGGTACACAGTCTTGTCCTGGTTGATGGCAGATTGAAGAAGCTGGTCCGCAAGGCGTAGCGCGGGGAAATAGTTTGTGGATTGGTAACCCGGTGAATCGAGGTTTCTCATAAAGGATTTCAGGTCAGCCATGTTTGTGGTAAGTTCTATGATACTGTCAGTTCCCTCTGAAAAAGTTATAATAGCGGCCTCATCTCCGGATTGTAAGGATTCCAGGACATGCAGGGTGGCCTGCTTTGCCCTGTCAAAGTAATCGCTGTAACCCATACTCATGGAAGTGTCCACCAGGATGATAGTTGATCGGGGTGCTATTCCTGCTAGGTTGGAAAAAGCGGCTGTCAGAAATGGGCGGGCAAATGCTATGGCCAGCAAGGCAATAATGGCGATCCGTACCAGCAAAAGTAGCCATTGTTGGAATTCTTGAAAAAGGGTCATTTTTTTTGGCACCTTTTTCAGAAACCGGATGGTGCTGAAAGCAAGCTTGGCAGCCTTTTCTCTGCGAATCAGATGGATCAACAGGGGAATGCCGATACCTAGCAGGCCAAAGAGAAACCATGGTGAAATAAAAGACATACTGATTACCTGTTAAAAGCTTTTAGAACGTCTGGACAGGTATGATGATAATGCCGTGTCCAAGGGTTCTGAAGTGTTTAATTGACAATAATCGATACCATTTACCTGGCATTTCTGCCTGTAGAAGCTGCAAAATTTTTCCAACTCCCGGAGGTACGCCTTGCGTATGGCCCGGGGGGCGGCTGTTAGTTTCTCGTGACTCTCCATATCTTCAAATTGAGAAATCCGTTCAAATGGAAATGTGAGCTCTGCGTTATCCATCACGTGAAACACAATGACATCATTTCCCTTGAACCTTATGTGCTGTAAGCCTTTGATAATTGTCTCTTCATCATCAAGCAGGTCACTGATCAGAATAACCAGGCCCTTGCGATTCAGGTTAAAGGCAAGGTCGGAGATGGGTCTGGCAAGGTTGGTTTTGTTACCCAGTTCCATATTAGCCAGTGCCCGAAGGATCTGTATCAAGTGGCTCTGTTTGTAACGGGATGGCAGGAATTCCCGGATTTTTTCGTCAAAGATGATCATCCCCACGGCATCCCGCTGGCGTATCATAAAATAGGCCAGTGCGGAGGCCAGGGTCCGTGCGAATTCCAGTTTTGTGATATCTCCTGATCCGTATCCCATTGACGCGCTGCTGTCCAACAGGATATGACACCGGACATTGGTTTCATCTTCGTACTGCTTGATATAGTATTTGTCAGAGCGTGCATAGAGCTTCCAATCCACATGCCTGATGTCATCACCGGGGTTGTAATGAGTATACTCTGTAAATTCCACACTGAAACCACGGAAGGGGCTCTTGTGCAATCCGTTGAGAAAGCCTTCAACAGCTGTTCTGGCGCGAAGTTCCAGGTTGGAGATGCTTGCCAAAACAGATGGATTTATAAGACTGATGTTATTTGTCATGCCTGTCCTTTGGTTAGCTCCTATAGGGGAATTGGCCCCTTTTTCGTCTTCCAGGCCAGTCTCTTTGAGACGGGCTGCCTGTTTTCCCGGCCTTGAAATCCCGCCTTTCATAGAGGGGATAAGCAGGGAACCTATTAAAGGTGCCTATCTTGAGTTTATGTATGAACACCTGTTAAAGCCCGGATGCTGGTTCTGGTACGGCATCCAGGAGCTTATCAATTATCTGTGTTGTATCTATACGCTCCGCTTCTGCATGAAAATTCACGATAATGCGGTGCCTCAGGACAGGATGTGCCAGGGCACGGATATCACCATAGGAGACATTGTAACGACCATTAAGCAGAGCCCGTACCTTTCCGCCCAGAATCAGGTATTGGGACGCGCGGAGTCCGGCACCCCAGCTGACCAGTTCCTTGATAAAATCAGGGGCATTAGGATTGCCCGGGCGGCTTGCGCCAACCAGGCGCACTGCGTACCTGGTTACGGCTTCGGCCGCGGGTACCTGGCGGGCGATTCGCTGAAAGTTCAAAATGTCTTCTCCTGTCAGGAGGTTTTCCACTGAATTGTCCACTATCCCTGTTGTATTGTCGACCACTTGGATTTCATCTTCTTCAGGGAGGTAGTCCATCACCGTCTTAAACATGAAGCGGTCCAATTGTGCCTCAGGCAGCGTATAGGTTCCTTCAAGCTCAATGGGGTTCTGGGTCGCCAGGACAAAAAATGGCTGTTCAACCTCGTAGGTGACTCCGGCTGCTGTAACCTGCTGTTCCTCCATGGCCTCAAGCAAGGCGGACTGTGTCTTTGGGGGGGTTCGATTTATTTCATCAGCAAGGAGGATGTTTGCGAAAATAGGTCCTTTCACAAATTTTAATACTCTGCGGCCTGTTGTATGGTCTTCTTCAATCACCTCTGTCCCGACTACGTCCGCCGGCATCAGATCCGGCGTAAACTGAATCCGGTTGAATCGTAACTGCAGAATGTCCGCGATTGTCTTGATAAGCAATGTCTTGGCAAGACCGGGAACCCCGGTAATCAGACAGTGGCCTCCGGCAAAGAGGGCAATAAGGACCTCCTGGATCACGTCATCCTGTCCAACTATCACTTTTTTAAGTTCATGGATCATCTTCTCCTGGCCTTCTTTCATACGGGTCACCATGGAGAGGTCTTCTGAGGTCTCGCTTTCAGGTTGAATGCTGGGAACTGGATTCTCTGGCATATCTTCTCCTTATAATATCAAATTTTGTGAATATATCTTTTTGGTTCTTCTCCAATTTAGTTGGAGAAGAGGATTCAAGGATTCTAGGGGTTAAGGGTCCAAGTGCTTGTATTTAAAAGCTTTATCAGTAAATTAAAATTTATTAAAAACAAAATCTAATTATCTTTGTAACCGTAAGAATAACACTCTGCGACATTATAAGGTTCCAGATAGTATTATTCACTTTAACAACCTTATATCCCCTCTAAAGGCAGT
>JAFDJF010000069.1 GCA_019307645.1 Deltaproteobacteria bacterium | reverse complement strand
GATCGCGCATGTTCCCTTCCTGCGGTACCTCACAGCCTAAATGCCTACAGCCTATCTACCTGAGTTACGAGGAAGGAATGTTGAAACTTCAAACAGTTCCGGGCCAACACTAAATCGCACCGCCCCTGCCTGATCGATTCTAATAACTTTGCACCCCATGTCTCGAACTCTTTGGAGTGTTTGTTGATGTGGAAAGCCAAAAAAGTTGTTTTTGCCTGAGGAGATTACGCATATGCTGGGCTGCACCGTCCTCAGGAATTCTCTGGTGCTTGAACTTTTACTTCCGTGATGGGGAGACAGGAGAACATCGGATTTGAGAGAATCGGCTGCATTTGAGAGAAGGACGCTTTCCCCTTGATGTTCCAGGTCGCCCGGAAAGAGGAATGACTTTCCGCAGTAAGAAATTTTGAGCACCAAAGAGTTGTCGTTCAACCCTGTTCCGCTTTCAAAAGGATACAAAGGCTGACCATCCGGCTTAGGATGCAGGATTTTGATTTCCGCCCCGTTAATATCCTTTCCCTTTGTCAGGTCTGCTGGAAGAAGTTTTTCGATCTTTTTCGCGTCGATAATGTGCATTAATTCCAGGAAAGAGGGCGTTTTGACCTCATCTCCGTTATACCAGAATTCCTTCGGATGAAATGCCTCTGCCAAGAACCGAAGCCCGTTCATATGATCCGATTGAGGATGGCTCAAGACAAGATAATCGATTTTCAGTATCTTTGAATGCCAGAGAAACGGGGCCACCACCATCCTGCCTACATCAAAGTGGTCCCGAGAAAAGCCACCCCCGTCTATCATCATCTTTTTCCCGCCCGGAAACTCCACCAGGGCCGCATTTGCCTGCCCCACATCCATAAAGGATATTCTCAGCTCCTTATTAAAGCACACCCGGTTTATCCAGTAGCCGGCGTCAACCAAAAACAGGACCGTGACGACGATGACCCCGATCTTTGCCCATTTTCCGCGCGTGAAAAAGAAGACGAAGAAAATGAGTGCGTAATAAAGGAGCATTTCAAAGGGGTTTGGTGTGACTGTCCAGAGGCTGCACCAGGGAAGATCAGACCAGAACCGTATTATCTCCATCATGCTGTTTAGACCCCATGCGCCCATCTGAAGAAAAATGTCAGCTGCACTGGAAGATAATGGCAGTACTATGGCGGAAATCAGTCCCAGGGGAATCACCCACAGGCCAAGGATGGGCACAACCATTAGATTCGCAGGGATTGTTACCAGGGGGATACGGTGGAAGAAGAATATGATCACGGGAAGAAGAAATATTGTCGCGGAAAGGCATACAGCAATAAGACCGATAAAATAGGTGTAGAGATGATTTAACACGCCCTTTTGTTTAATCTTTCCAGGGACAGGGATTTTGTCCAGTATAGCAGGGGTCAGCCATAGGATACCGATCACTGCAGAAAATGAAAGCTGAAAAGACATGCTGAATAGGGCATGTGGGTCTACGGCCAGAATAAGCAGTCCGGCCAGGGCCAGGGTGGACCAGATCTCTTTTTCACGTCCAAGGATCAGGGACAAGAGGAAAACCAGCACCATGATCATGGCCCGCTGGCTTGATACCTGGAAGCCGGCGATGAAGACATAGAGCAAAACAGGAATACAGGTCAAAATGGCCGCCGTTTTTTTAATATCGATTCTGAGGGGCAGGGTATAAGATCGGGACAGGCCCCATTTGAAAAGGAAAAAAGCGGCCCAGGCAACAAGCCCGATATGGAGGCCGGAAACCGCAAGCACATGTCCCAAACCCGTTTGATTAAAGGGTTCTCTTAACTCTTTGGATATCCCCTGGCGTTCGCCCAGGATGATGGCGCGATAAAGGGCATTCGCCTCGGCGCTGAGGTTCTGTTTGAAAAAATCCCTTATTGGGCCCTGAACTTTTTCCATCAGCTCACGGTGAAAGGGCAGGTGTCCGTCTCCCATGAAAAAGATGTATCTCCCATCGGAGACAGCCGCAGCACATGTGAGTCCTTTCAACTTCATGGCCGATTCGTAGTCATACCGGCCCGGGTTATTGAAATTATTGAAGGGTTTCAGTCGTGCGGGAAAGCGGATTTTCTGCCCGGGCGTGAGATCGGGGACATGATTGTATATGGTCACAATAATATTTTCACTGAGCGGCACGGTTTGCCCAGGCATAAAAAGTCCGTGGGTCTTTACCTTGAATCTTGCCGTATAATCCACGACTTTAGCTGGCTCAAGGATGGTCCCCTCAACCGTGCCCCTTTTATACTTGAGTGCCTGGGGCAGAAGCTGAGAAGGGCGGTGCTGCAGTATGTCAAGTAGGACGCCCGTGAGAAAGAAAGCGAGGAACAGGCAGATAATTCCTGATCGGCGGGGCAGGCAGATGACGCCTAAAAGAAAAACCGTGATGCATATAAATACCGGCAGAATGAGCCACTGGCAGGAGGGGAAAAATTTATGAGCGACCAGTATGCCCCCTGTGAAAAAGATGAAAAATGGTATGAGGGGGCGATTGAGCATTTTAGGCTTTTTCACGCCAGATTGCAGCCCCCAGATTCTTGAATTTTTCTTCCAGCGCCTCGTATCCCCTGTCCAGGTGATAGATCCTGTGAACTTCTGTCCTTCCGCCTTCTGCCACCAATGCAGCCAGAATAAGCGATGCACTGGCCCTCAGATCAGTGGCCATGACCGGGGCTGCAAGAAGGCGGTCGGTGCCTCTCACCAGGGCCTGGTTCCCGTTAATTTCAATATCCGCACCCATTCTCCTGAGCTCACTCACGTGAATAAACCTGTTTTCGAATACGGTTTCTCTTACCATGCTCCAACCGTCTGCGATACACATGAGCGCCATAAACTGAGCCTGGAGATCCGTGGGAAAGCCCGGATAGGGCATGGTCTTGATATCTACGCTTTCTATGATATCGGGACCTTTGATATGAATGCATTCCTCAACGGTTTCTATTCCTGCACCGACAGATTCCAGCTTTTCGATAAGCTCTTTCAGGTGTTCGGGGCGACAGCCCTCGATTTTTATATCTCCCCTTGCCATGGCCGCGGCGATCAAAAAGGTCCCGGTCTCGATTCTGTCAGATATAACGGTATGCCGGGCCGGCTGAAGGCTTTTCACCCCGTGGATGACGATGGTATCCGTTCCGTCCCCTTCAATATCACCTCCCATACCGCGTAACATGTCAGCAAGGTTCTGGATCTCGGGTTCTCTGGCCGCATTTTTTAATACGGTTGTCCCTTTGGCTGTCACTGCAGCCATCATAATGTTTTCAGTCCCGGTTACGGTAGTAATATCAAAGGAAATGTTGGCGCCCCGCAGCCGTTCCGCACGGGCATTGATATAGCCTTGATCAAGAAACATATCCACGCCCATGGCAGTCAGGGCCTTCAAATGAAGGTTAACAGGTCGTGCGCCAATGGCACAGCCGCCCGGCAGTGATATTTTGGCCTTTCCGTATCGGGCCAGAAGAGGTCCCAGCAGAAGGATCGATGCCCTCATGGTTTTTACCAGGTCATAGGGGGCTTCATAACTGGTCAGGTTATCGGCGTTTACCCGGAGGGATCCGTCTTTATCGTGGAACTTGACCCCTAGTTTTTTCATGATGTTCTTTATGGTCTCAATATCCCTGAGATGCGGGACATTGAGCAAATGATGATTTCCATTGCTTAAGAGACAGGCTGCAATTATGGGAAGGGCCGCGTTTTTCGCACCACTGACTTTAACAGTCCCCTTTAAAGGCCTGCCGCCTTCAATGACAATTTTGTCCATAGTGAATTCGTCCTAACCCGGAAAAGCCGGAACCCTTTAACCTTGAACCTGATTAGTTACATCTATAATATATGGTAACTACCCAGGTTCAAGGTTCACGGTTCACGGTTAAACCCGATTTTATCGGGATTTTCTTCATGTGTAACAGTTCACAGGGTACAGGGATTAGGGATCAGTTATCTTTGAAAGCAACGACTTATGGAAAACAGAGATTTATCCCTAAGCCCGGTTGTTTAGTTTAAGCGACTGTTTTTTCAGGTATTGCCGACACCTGGCCCCTGATCCCTGTGATCTGTCACTTTCATGTTCCCAGAGCGACATAGCGTGTTCCCTGGCGCTTTGTGTGCAAAACCGTTTAGTATATCAAAAAACCGGACGAACAGGGTATTTGTCTAAAGAATAGAGACCTTCCTTCATTGCTTTTAACCTTGAACCCTGAACCGTGAACCTTATAACCTGAGTAGTTACAATATATGTAACTCAGGTTCAAGGCTAAAAGGTTCAGGGTTCAAGGCTGACGCTAGCGTAAAAAGTTGTCACTCCGGTGAAAACCGGAGTCTAGACAAACTGGAGTTATCTGATATAACTGGATTCCGGCCTTCGCCGGAATGACGAAGGAGGGTGTTTCACGCGGTTTTTGCGATACGCGAAGCGGTCGTGCATGGAGGTCCAGAGCAAAAGAGCTGAACAACCGTGAACCCCTGGCCCAGACCTGGTTTACCCGGTGTTGCGCATCCCTCCGGGGAGTCGCGCCAGGGCGGGCAGGGCAGGCGCTGAACCCTGAACCTAACAACCTGAGTAGTGACGAGGTTTTTAGAAATTGAAATTCGTGGCTGACTCCATGCTGGGCAAGCTGGCCAAGTGGCTCCGCATACTGGGTTATGACACCCACTACCAGAACTATTACCGGCCGGGAGTGATGGATCAGCTCTTAATTGAGGATCGATGCCTGCTGTCCCGTTACAGGGAGGCGGCGAATCAATACAAAAATACTGTGCTGCTCAATGCCGATCGTGTGGGAGCGCAATTGGATGAGTTAAGGGACAAGATAGAAGATTTTGCCCCCGATCGGTCAAACTGGTTCAACCGGTGCCTGGCCTGTAATACTCTCTTAAAAGAAGCACCTCGGGACTAAGCGCGCGATAACGTTCCTGAATATGTCTTTTATAGTAACATGTCAGGGATTCGTTGGTGCCCTTCATGCAGGCGGTACTACTGGCCAGGCAGTCACAGGACAAGGATGGTAAAGCAATTGGAAGAATGGGGCTTTATTTGAACGAGGCCGTTTCAAATAGTCCTCTTTTATCCTTTGCCTATAACCGGATAACAAGACTTCCCCTTCGGATAAACTGGTTGCCTTAATAAAAGGATTAATTGCCATAACTGCTAATACCTGAATCTTGCAGAATTCAGGTATTGATGAACTCGTAAAAGTCGGGAAACACCCTCCTTCGTCATTCCGGCGAAGGCCGGAATCCAGTTATACCAGATAGTTCCAGCTGGTCTGGACTCCGGTTTTCACCGGAGTGACGACTTTTTACGAGACCGTCAGGTATTAATATCTTGACAAATTATGGCGGAATAAGTATCCATTCTGGAAATCGATCTGAATAATCCGTTTAAATAATAAAAACCTCTGGTTAAAGGAGAATTGAACCATGACCCTCACTAAAGTAGACCTGATCGATTCAATTCAAAACAACCATGACCTGCCCAGGCTAAAGTGCTCCCAACTGATTGAATCTCTTTTGGAAATTATAAAAAAGAGACTGGAGAACGGCGAGGATGTTTTGGTCAGCGGATTCGGGAAATTCTGCGTGAAAGACAAGAGGATGCGGAGAGGCAGAAATCCTGCAACCGGGGAAGACTTGATGCTGGATGCCAGAAAAGTGGTCGTCTTCAAATGCTCCGGACTATTGAGAGACAAAATAAATGGGGAGATGTAATTCGAACCCTAATTCAGGAGAATAGAGCAATTCACAATTGACCCTCTATTGAACCCATCCCATTAATTCGTGCCTATCCATAAATGGTATTTTGCCAAGCTCTTTTGTGCCCTTGTGCGGCACGAGGGGGCAGGCAGTGTCATGCTCATCCTGCTATAGCTGGTCTCGAAATATTTCTACCTGTCCCTGTTTTCCCAGTTAGTGTCCATCTGGAAATGGACATTTCCGGATGGAGCAATTAGCTTTTAGCAATTAGCTCAACTTATTGTTATTTTAAGTTTTTCCAATCCCGCCTTGGCGGGACTAAAAGCTAAGTAGTGCCCGAACGAAAACTGTCTTTTTCGTCAATCTCTGCGTCAGAAAAAATTTTAATCCTCAAAATATTATATATATTCCTGCGGTTAAAATTTTGATCTTCCTTGACCTTGACGAAAAATCCTAGTTTTCGTTCAGACACTAAGTAGTTACGCTTATCTTTTAAGAGGAACAAAACGGCGATGCCCGAAAGACGCAATTTCAGCATTATTGCACATATTGACCATGGCAAATCAACCCTTGCTGATCGTTTGATTCAAAAAACAGGCCTTGTGGAAATCCGGGATTTCCGTGAGCAGATCCTGGACAACATGGATATAGAGCGGGAAAGGGGCATCACTATCAAGAGCCAAGCTGTTACGCTTCCCTATGAAAACAGCAAAGGACAGGAGTTTGAGCTCAATCTGATTGACACGCCCGGGCATGTGGATTTTTCCTACGAAGTCTCCCGCGCCCTTGCATCATGCGAGGGTGTGTTGATTCTAATTGACGCAGCCCAGGGGGTTGAAGCCCAGACCGTTGCCAACCTTTATGCGGCAATGGAGCATGACCTGGAAATTATCCCTGTCATCAACAAAATTGATCTTCCCTCCGCTGACATTGACAGGGTCAAAGAACAGATCGAAGTAGATCTGGGTCTTGATTCGGATATGGCCATCCTGTGTTCTGCCAAGGAAGGCACAGGTATTGAGGATGTCCTTGAGGCCATTACCGAACTGATTCCGCCTCCGACCGGGCAGGCTGACGCGCCCCTGACGGCACTGATATTTGATGCACACTATGATCCTTTTCGCGGAACCATTGTTAGCTGCAGGATCTTTACAGGCAGTGTCCGTTCCGGAGACAGGATTCGGCTTATGTCCAACGGGGCCACCTATAAGGTTGAAGAGGTGGGAATTTTTCGCCTTGAAAGACAGCCGAAAGATCGCCTTTCAGCCGGTGACGTGGGTTATCTTATCGCAGGCATCAAGACTGTCAGCGACATACGAGTCGGAGATACCATTACCCTTGATTCCGATCCTGCCCCCGACCCGCTGTCGGGTTTCAAGGATGTTAAGCCGGTTGTTTTTTCTTCTGTCTATCCTGTTTCGTCGGACGATTACCCGTCTTTGACCGAGGCTCTGGAAAAGTACAAACTGAATGACGCTGCCCTGGTTTTTCAGAAAGATTCGTCCGCATCACTGGGAATGGGTTTTCGCTGCGGCTTTCTGGGACTGCTGCATCTGGAGATATTCCAGGAACGCCTGGAAAGGGAATTTGGCCAATCCACTATTATGACAGTCCCGACGGTCCAGTACCGGTTTACTCTCACCAACGGCAAAACCATCACTGTGGACAATCCCGCATATTATCCTGACCCTGTTTCAATAGAAAAGGCAATGGAGCCTTATATGCGGGCCACTATTATTGTCCCGGAACGTTATATGGGCGCTGTCATGGAACTTTGTCAGCAGCGTCGAGGCGTCAATTCAAGATTCGACTGCCATACGCCGGGACGGCTCGAAATCCAGTTTGATTTGCCTTTGGCCGAAGTCATATACGATTTTTATGACCTCCTCAAAACTGTCACTCAGGGCTACGGTTCTTTTGACTATGATCTCCTGGATTACCGTGAAAACGATCTGGTGAAAATGGATATTCTTTTAAACGGGGAAAGGGTGGACGCCCTGTCTCAGATTGTCCATACTGACCGGGCCCGGCCCAGGGCACTTTTGGCGTGCGAGAGGCTTAAGGAAGAAATCCCGAGGCACCTCTTCAAGATCGCAGTTCAGGGGGCCATAGGCGGCACCATAATCGCCCGGTCAACCATCCCGCCTTTCAGAAAAGATGTGACAGCCAAGTGTTATGGGGGAGATATCACAAGAAAGCGAAAGCTTCTTGAAAAACAGAAAAAGGGAAAGAAACGGATGAAGATGATCGGCTCTGTCACGATCCCTCAGAGTGCATTTGTGGCGGTGCTGAAGGCAGATACTGAGAAAAAGCGCAAGTAGCTATATTGATGAACTCGTAAAAAGTCGTCACTCCGGTGAAAACCGGAGACCAGACCAGCTGGAACCATTTGATATTACTGGATTCCGGCCTCCGCCGGAATGACAAAAATTGGTGTTTCCCGACTTTTTACGAGTGCATCTATATTAGAAGAGCCAGTTTCAGAACGTTTCAGTTTG
>JAFDJF010000556.1 GCA_019307645.1 Deltaproteobacteria bacterium | reverse complement strand
CTCGGACATGGAAAAGGGTTTTATCAGGGCTGAAACCTTGTCCTTTGATGATTTAAAAACCTGCGGCACTTTTCAGGCAGCCAAAAAAGCCGGATTGGTACGCCTTGAAGGAAAGGAATATGAAGTAAAAGATGGTGATATTATAGATTTTCGGTTTAATGTATAAGGGACTACTCGCGTAGTCAGGCTGAAGGTGTTTAGACTGAAGACTGAAGGGAAAAAGAACTGAAAATTTTCTTCCAGGAATAACGCAGTTACAATAATTAGTAATAGGAGCCCCATGTGTATCACGTTCAATCCTTTACTAACAGTCTTCAGCCTACAGCCTAACCAACCTGAACAGTTACATGTGTAAAACCTAAAGTGATCGGTTCAAGGTTCAGGGCTCAAGGAGTAGGTTAATGGATAAAATAAAAGTAGGGCTTATTGGCGCCGGAGGTTATGGTGGCTGTGGCGCCATTGAGCTTCTTCAGAATCATCCGCATGCGGAAATCGGGGCACTTATTGACAAACAGGAAGTGGGCAGTCCCATCAGTGATCTTTATCCTCATTTGACGGGTTTTTGTGATTTACCCTTGATTGACCCGGATGATTTCTTTGCCACACCCGATGGCGTTGGCCAGAAAGAGGCACATTCCTGGCTTAAAAAAGGTGTCAAGGTCATCGACTACAGCGGCGATTTCAGATTCAATAATCTGGAGACGTATAAAGGATATGCCGAAAGGATAGGACGGCCCCCTGAGCACGCTTCCCCCGAGCTATTGCCTCAGTCGGTCTATGGTCTGGCGGAATTACACCGGGAGGAGATTACCCGTACCGATCTGCTGGGCAATCCCGGGTGCTTTGCTGTAAGCTGCAACCTGGGTCTCGCACCGGCCGTAGAATCCGGGCTGATTGTGCCGGAATCGATCATCTGTGATGCGAAAACAGGGGTTTCCGGCGGCGGAAAGAATCCCACGCCTGCCTTCCACTACCCCGCACGCTACGATTCCATGAACGCCTACAAGGTATCCGGGCACCAGCATGTCTATGAAATTGAAAGGCAATTGACGCTTCTGGCCGGTGAGGACATAAGGATTACATTCACGCCCCATGTGGTGCCCATGTGCCGGGGCATCTTGACCACCATCTATGCCCAGTTAAACGAGGGGCAGGATATTAAAGCAGTGGAAGAGGCCTACCGAACCTTTTATAAAAATGATGTTTTTGTACGGGTGTTCGGGCCGGAAAAACCGCAGGCCAGCGTCAATGTGCGCGGCAGCAACTTCTGTAATATTTCGCTTAACGTGGACGAAAGAACAGGGAAGCTTATTGTGGTAAGCCTGATCGATAACCTGGTAAAAGGGCAGGCCGGCAGCGCGGTTCAGAATATGAACATCATGTTCGGACTGGATGAAACAGAGGGGCTGCTGCACCCGGGCATTTATCCCTAAAAACCAGGGAGGTTCGCCGCAAAAGCGATAGAAATCAACCTTGCGTGCGACTCAAGTGCCTTGAATCACGGATACAATGGGCCACGGACGGGTGACACTGTTTACTTTCAATGGGAGGGTTTCTGATGGATACCAGTAATGATACCCATCTCAAGTCGGTGGGCTACGTTCTATGGATCTTCGGATTTATGGGTGCGCACCGTTTCTATTTTGGCAAGCCGATATCGGGAACGGTCTATTTTTTTACCCTTGGGCTACTGGGTGTGGGTTGGCTGATAGATCTGTTTCTTATCCCTTCGATGGATCGACAGGCGGATCTAACGTTTAGTGTAGGACACATCGACTATACCGTTGCATGGATTCTGCTGACTTTCCTGGGGTTGCTCGGCATTCACCGAATGTACATGGGAAAGTGGATTACTGGCATTATTTACCTGCTGACAGGCGGGATTTTTGGCATAGGTTATCTGTATGACTTCTTGACGCTCAATGACCAGATCACATTAATAAACCGTTCCTGATTCCTTCTATTTTATACAAACTCTCCGTACCTGCTTTAGATCCGTAAATCCAAGGCAGACCTTTCGAATGCCGTCCTGCATCAAGGTGGTCATGCCGTCAAACTTTGTGGCCTGTTTCCTTAATTCTTCAATCGTTGCCCGGTTCTGGATTAATAATTTCACGTCGTCTGTTCCCTGGAGGAGCTCAAACAGAGCGATCCGACCACGGTAGCCGGTATTACTGCATTCCTGACAGCCTTTGGCACTAAAAAAAAAAAAGTCATCATTATACTCGAAGCCGAGGGAATTAAAATCACCGCTATACAATCTGACCAGTCCGTCAAATTCTTCCCTGCCGGGATGATACTTCTCTTTGCATTTTTTACACAGGGTTCTTGCCAGCCTCTGGGCAAGAACCCCCAGAAGGGCGTCGGAAAAGTTAAACGGATCCATTCCCATGTCCAGCAGTCTCGTGATGGTTTCCGGAGCGCTGTTTGTGTGAAGAGTACTAAGAACCAGGTGGCCTGTTAAAGAGGCCTCGATACCTGTTGACACGGTCTCATGATCCCGCATTTCCCCCACCATGATCACATCCGGATCTGCCCGCAAAAAGGCCCTCATGGCCGTGGCAAAATCAAGTCCGATCTTGGGCTGAACCTGCACCTGACGCAGACCGTCCTGGGTAATTTCCACAGGGTCCTCAGCAGTCCATATCTTTGTTTCGGGCTTATTAATATAATGCATGGCCGAATGAAGCGTCGTTGTTTTTCCGCTCCCGGTGGGCCCCACCACCAGAACCATCCCGTAAGGTTTGGCCACCATGTCAGTAAAGGCATTATAATCCCTTTCGGTCATGCCCATCTTGTCCAGAGGCATTGGATCGCCGGCAGCCAGGATCCGCATGACCACGTCTTCGTTTCGGCCTGCTGTGGGGATGGTCGCAACACGGAGTTCAATGTCCAGCGGTGCGTAACGTTTAAATTTAATTTTCCCGTCCTGGGGCAAACGTCTTTCGGCTATGTCCAGATCTGACATGATCTTTATACGGGACACCAGCGCCCGCTTATATGTATGGGGGATGGTCTGGTAAATTTGGCATGCCCCGTCAATTCTAATCCTGATTACCGCAGGCTTTTTTCCGGACCGGGGTTCTATATGGATATCAGATGCACCCCGGTTGAAGGCATCAACAATCATCTTGTTGATAAGCTGGACAATGGCACTGTCATCTTCGGCCATTGAATCAAAATCATCATCTTCTTCTTCATCCGTTTTCAGCTGTCCCAGGATATCCTCAATGCTTCCGGAACTTGGCAGTATTTCAGTTCTTTTCACATTAAAGAACATGTCTATCATCATGTAGATGTCTTCTTTGAGGGACACACAATACTCGAACTTCTTGGCTTTGATAAGCCCTTCTTGGCTTTGATAAGCCTTTTAATTGCATCTCGTGCAGGCAGGGAACCGGGGTTTTCCATGGCCACGACCACAGTATCTTCTGACTGGGCCACAGGGACAAAGTTATTGTTTTTGAGAAAATTCACCTTGAGGCCTTTCAACAATTGGCCGGGAATAACCATTTTGTCATCGTACGGGATGAAGCGGGCCTGGTAAAACTCGGACAGGGATTTGCCGATATCATCCTTTAACACATGGAAATCCGCCATAAGGATCGATTCTACGGAGGTCTTCTTTTTTCTTGCCCGGGTCATGGCCTCGACCAATTCATCATGGCTGATGATGTTCTGCCCCACAAGAAAGTCAAAACGTGTAGATTTGGTCTTTTCAG
>JAFDJF010000555.1 GCA_019307645.1 Deltaproteobacteria bacterium | reverse complement strand
TTCTTCCTTGACGATCATCTTGATGCGCTCTTTTACGCTTTCAGAGGCGACAGAATCTCCGTCAGTTTTCGTGATAGAGCTGTTAAAGAAAAATTGTAGTTCAAAGAGTCCCTGAGGCGTATGGACGTATTTATTGGTGGTTACCCTGCTTACGGTAGATTCATGCATTCCAATATCTTCTGCGACATCACGCAGGACGAGGGGCTTGAGGCGTGTGATGCCATTGTCAAGAAAACTCTTCTGGAACCGAACGATACTTTCCGTCACCTTGTATATGGTCCGTTGCCGCTGGTGGATGCTTTTTATCAACCAGGCTGCGGACCTCAATTTTTCCTGGATATATGTCTTAGCATTCTCAGACATTGGATCCCCGTTGCGAAGGATATCCTTGTAGTAGGCGCTGATCCGCAGTTTGGGAAGGCCATCTTCATTTTGCACAATTTCATAATCATCGCCCACTCGGATAATATAGATATCCGGGGTTATATAGATCGTCCTGTCGTCCGAGTAAAGTCTGCCTGGTTTTGGCTCCAGACCCTGAATGATGGAAACGGCGCCAAAGATATCGTTTATCGACACTGAAAGACTTTTGGCAATGTGATCGTATTTCTTATTTTCAAGATCTTTCAGGTGCGTTTGGATGATTTTCTCAACAAGAGTCCCCCCCAGATTCTGGAATCCGGCCTGGATAAGCAGCGATTCCCGTGTGTCCTGTGCGGCCACACCAACAGGATCGAAATTTTGAATCAGGCTGAGCGTTTCCTGCACCTTCTCAATAGGGTGCCCTGTAATCTGAGAGATTTCTTCCAGGCTGATTTGCAGGAAACCGTCTTCATTCAGATTTTCGATGATATGAACACCAATTTCCTTTTGTTTGTCGTCGGGATCACTCATCCCAAGCTGCCACATGAGGTGGGAATAAAGATTGGTCCTGGAAGGTGTGATGTTGTCAATGGCGGGAGCTTCTCTCTCCTCACGAGGTCCTGATGTCCATTCTGTATTGTATTCAGACAGGTAGTTGTCCCAGTCTACATCATCCGGGGCGTTTTCTTCGACTTTTACCTCTGGTATGTCCGGCTGTTCCTGCTTGGTTATGTCATCATCCCTCTCGCTACGGCTGTCCTCGTCAGAGTCGTCTGCAACCTGTTCTTCCAGCACAGGGTTTTCTTCCATTTCGTCGTTTATCGTTTCGAGGAGTTCAAGCCTGGAAAGCTGCAAGAGTTTAATGGCCTGCTGCAGTTGCGGTGTCATGACAAGCTGCTGGGCCAAGGTAAGTGATTGTCTTAATTCTAGTGCCATAAATAGATGTCTCTCGCTAGGAGGCTGTCCGAGAATGCCCTTTCCCCCAAACTCTTCGTCATGCCCGAAAAAATTATCCTCGGAATATCAACTATATGCCTGTGGTAATTTTTCCGGGCATTTCTCGATTTTGGAAAAAATTGCTATTCTCGGACAGCCTCCTGGGAGTTGACAATTATAAATTAAAATTTTCTCCGAGGTAGACGTTTCGAGCGACTTCGCTCCGGACAATTTTTTCCGGAGGGCCGTGTTCGATGATTTGCCCTTCACTTATTATATAGGCCCTGTCACAGACATTCAGCGTTTCCCGCACATTATGATCCGATATAATAATACCCAGGCCACGATCTTTCAACTGTTTGATGATCTGTTGAATATCGGTGATGGCCAAAGGATCGATCCCGGCAAAAGGCTCATCCAGGAGCATGAACCTGGGGTCTGTAACCAGGGCTCGGGTTATTTCCAGCCTTCGCCTTTCCCCCCCTGAAAGCAACGACGCCTTTTGTTTTGCCAGATGAGCGATGTTAAGCTCTGCCAGCAGTTTTTCAAGGTAACGGTGCCTCTCGCCGGCAGAGATGGGAAGCGTTTCAAGAATAACCAGCAGATTCTGTTCTACTGTCAACTTCCGGAATACTGAGGCCTCCTGGGCCAGATAGTTAATCCCTTTCCTGGCCCTGAGAAACATGGGGTCTCGTGTAATATCCTGGCTGTCCAGAAAAACCGCCCCCTCATTCGGGTGGGTCAGACCAACGAGCATATAAAACGTTGTTGTCTTTCCCGCGCCATTGGGGCCTAGGAGACCAACGATTTCCCGCCGATTCAGCACTATACTGACACGGTCAACAACCCTCTTTCCGTCATAGACTTTGACAAGACCCTTTGCCTGAAGTGTTCCTTCTGCCACGGCTGTAACAATTACCTTTTTTCACGATTGGGGGTGATGGTGACAGTCGAATCTTCCACGCTAATTCGATCTTCCTTTAGAAAAATAATAATTCGTTCGCCTTTTACAACATCACTGCCCCGTTTAGCGATAGGGTTGCCCGTAAGAATTATCTTTTCATCTTCCTGGAAATAGGTTGCCTTCTCAGCAGTGGCGACGCCACCTTCGGCACGATTGATGATCACGTGCCCCGTGGCAACGATTTTGTCAATTTTGGTTGTTTCCTTGTCTTTCTCCTGCTGATCCGGCATGGTTACGTAATAAGCGACCATCCTATCGCAATCGATGATAAAACCATCCTTTCTAGCATTTACATCGCCCGTAAATGTAACCGACTTTAGCTTATTATTCATTTCCAGGGTCTGTGATTTTATAACGATGGGCGTTGCTTCTGCATCTTCAGGTTCTTTTTGCGAGGTCTCCGAAACGGCAGATACAGGCAACAAAAGGCCAATAAGAAGCGTTAAATACAAAATAAATGGCTGGGATTTCATTCTGTCCACCAGGTTAAGGGGGCCTTGTTTATTACAGCGGTGACGTTTGTGTGTATTTTAAGGGTTTCTTTTTCCAAATCGACAAAGAGCCCCCGACCATGGACAGAGAAATAA
>JAFDJF010000554.1 GCA_019307645.1 Deltaproteobacteria bacterium | reverse complement strand
AATCGGAACGGGTGGTCAGTATCCTCCGGAACAGCTGGTCAGTTTGAGCGGAATACGCAGCCGAAGTGCTTTATGTCAATGGTCATTTAAAAGTGAGCCATTTACGGTCAAAAAAAATGAGCCACACCGATTCATTTTATAATCCTCCTTTATCTTTATTGCCCGCTTTGCCTTTCAATCTATAGCTCTTTCCTCTGATGTTGATGACAGCACTATGGTGAAGCAAACGGTCAAGGATAGCGGTCACAATGACAGGGTCATGGAACAGTTCTGTCCAGTCAGTAAAGGCTTTGTTAGATGTGACAATGGTACTGGCCTTTTCATACCGGTTGGCAATGAAACGAAAAAACAAATTGCACTCTTCCCGGGTTATCGGTGTGTATCCGACTTCATCCACAACCACGAGAGATGACTTGTAATAACTCCGGCCTCTACCAGGTTTGCCGGCTTCGTGATCTTTTTTGAGTTTAATGACCAAATCTTCCATATTGGTAAAATAGATACTCATCCCGGACTGACAGGCCTTAATGGCCAAGGAGGCGGCAAGGTGAGTTTTTCCGACCCCTGGCGGGCCAAGAAAAACAACGTTTCCTTTCTGCCGGATAAAACTCAGATCAAAAAGCCCCATAATTTTCTGTTTGTCGAGACTGGGCTGAAAGGCAAAATCAAACTCATCAATACTTTTTATAAACGGCAGGCCGGATATTTTTAATGCGGTTTCTATCCGGCGCTGTTCCTTGGCCAGCACTTCCTCTTCCAGGAGTTCATCCAGGAATGCGAGATAACTTTTCCCTTGTTCTTCTGCGACTTTTGCAATACTGCTGATGATCTCATTGATTTTTGATAACTTCAGTCGTGTAAGATTCGATTCAATGCGGTCCATAACCAGGGTCTCACTCATAGGGTCACCTCCTGGCTAAACGCCTCATAATCGAGGATAGAACGAACCTCAACATCCATTTCATATTTGGGAGCTTTCGGGCTGATGGTTTGTTTGGCGCGGCCTTTGCCTCTTCGCCCAGAGTGATACTTTCGTTGGTTCATTATCTTATCTTTTTTCAACGCAGCATAAAATCGTTCGTCTTGGACCAGATTGCCTTTTCCTGACGGAATTTTGTAGGTCACAATCAGCTGATTATCTTTAAAAATACGCAGTGTTCGGGTCTTAAACCTTAATATAACTTGTTCTCCGACAAGGGGATGTGGCAGGACATAACTATTCCCTTCAAAATGGACCGTGCAGTCTTTATAAACCTTTCGGCAAATACGATATGAGGTATCAACGTGCTGATGGGGCAATGGGTTCAAATGGGGTTGTTCGCGATCGAACCGGACGCTGATCTTCTCGTGGGTGGTTCCATGTATTCGCTCATCTTTTTTGATTGTCCATGCAGTAAGGTCTCTATTTGCACTGACCGGGTCCACATATCCATATCCCCGCCAGAACCCCTCTCTGATAAATGTATAAGGGCGCTCCACCTTTCCTTTGACCCAGGCGGCATAGGCTGGGGCAACCTTGGGGGTAAAACCATAATGAAGTGAAAAGCCAACAAGGGTTGAGTTGAATTTATCCTTACCGGCAAGTTTGGCGATATATACATTTTTCATCCGGTCATAAAGGATCTGATCCGGAATGCCGGCAAAGTATTCAAACGCATGAATATGGCAATCAAGAAAATTGGGCATATCACACCGTTCAATCAATTCGGTGTATATTTTTCTGGAATAGCCAAGAATCATGGAAAATAAATACAGTTTCCTATTACTGCCGTCCGGGAGTTGAACCTGGAACTCACCAAAATCCACCTGGGACTGATGTCCAGGGTCAGTCTCAAACCGCATGTAGGCAATTTTTTGCTGATGCTTTTTCAATTTACTTACTTTGCGTTTTACGGTTTCATAGCTGCCAGCATATCCTTGATTGACAAGACGGTCATATATCCAGGTGCCGGTATAATGCTCATCTTCTTCCAGCCATGCCTCGATCGTATTATGATACGGATCAAGAACACTTTTACGGCTATGGTTTTTTGGGCCTGTGAAGACACTTTCCGGGCAATCAAGAAATTTTCTAACGGTGTTTCTGCTAATGCCGAGTTTGCGTGCAATGGCTCTCTGGCTCAAGCCTGATCTATGCAGATCCAAGATATCCAAAACGGTCTCCTTTTTTTCATAGTCACTCCACTATTATCCCGGATAAAAATCATATGGTAACCATTCATCCGAAAATTTGCATATGAGTTTTTAAGAAATCACCCACATACAATCCCAAAGTGGCTCAATTCTTAATGACCGTTTTTGGCTCACTTTAACATGACCATCGACAGCAGGTCTCCGGTGTGATAATATAATAATTGCCCTTTAGCTTGCCGCGGGACTGCAAAATGATCCCTTTGAGATAATTCTCATCAATTCTGATGTTTTTCAAATACTCGTCATTCCACACAGGGTAAACCTCAACCGGGTCGCCGTCCTTTTCACCAAAGATATTGGTTAGCCTATATTTGCCTGATAGATCCTTTTCATCCCGGCTGCTCTGAAAAAGCCCAAGCACAAAATCAATATAGGCCTCCTTGCTCTCCCTGAGCTTCATAATGCGGGAAAAATCATAAGCACCCGTAGAAACTACACAGAACGGTTTTGGCGGCTTGTCGTATTTCCGGTTTTTCTTTACATCCTTTCCAAGTGCTTTTGATTTTCCGATCCTGAGCATCCTTTTTTGCATGGTGTAGATCGCATGTTTGCCGAAATCGCATACTATCCAACGGCGGCCGAGTTTTTCGGCAACCGCCGCGGTGGTGCCGGAACCGGCAAAGATGTCCATGACGAGGTCTCCGGGGTTGGATGAGGCAAGGA
>JAFDJF010000553.1 GCA_019307645.1 Deltaproteobacteria bacterium | reverse complement strand
CTGGGGATGAGAGAAGTGCTTAAGGAAGGAAGATCCCTTGGCTTGAAAATGCGTCTGGAAGGAACAGGTCTCGCCGTCAAACAGAATCCCAGGCCGGGCGTAGCCCTCAAGAGGGTTAGTACGGTAAAGGTAAGATTCAGTCCGCCGGGATAATAAGGGTTCGCGCAAAAATGATCTAAAGATGAGATGCCAAAATGTGAAGTTATTTTTGCGCGAGCCCTAAGTTTCCAACGAAGCTCAAGAAATAAATCCAACATGATGCGGTTAAGCGAGTTGCTCGATGCCATAACCACTTTCGATTTCCAAGGTGTTCCTGACCCGGAAATAGAAGGGCTGGCCTATGATTCCCGGCGAGTAAAGCCGGGGTTCATGTTCATCGCGCTGAAAGGTTTTACCCGGGATGGTCATGGTTTTATCAATGATGCCATTCAGAACGGCGCTGTCGCAGTTATTGGAGAGTCTTTCCAGGGCGAAAGCCGGGTTAATGAAAATGTTGTCATGGTCCAGGTACCGGACCCACGCAAGGCCCTGTCTAAACTTGCTGCAAATTTTTATGGATATCCATTTAAAGGCATGAATCTTATAGGAATCACCGGCACCAATGGAAAGACCACCACAAGCTTTCTGCTTGAATCAATTTTGCTGGCAGCCGGAGCCAGACCAGGCGTCATTGGAACCATTAATTATCGCTCTCCGGAACAGACATGGGAGGCCCCTGTTACTACTCCGGAGTCTCTGGAGCTCATGCAGGCTTTGCGCCTGATGGCGGATTCCGGTGTTTCAGATGTGGTCATGGAGGTCTCTTCTCACGCGCTGGACCAGGGACGGGTCGAAGGCTGCCCTTTCCGGGCTGCCGTTTTCACAAATATTTCCAGAGACCATTTGGATTACCACCGCTCAATGGAAGCGTACTTCGAGGCCAAAAGTCTTCTCTTTCGCAATCTTAGGGACAGAGGGGCCGGGGAGAGGACAAGGGCGGTTATTAATGCTGATGACCCGAAGGGAAAAGACCTGGCCATGCTCACAGACGTTCCTGTTGTGACCTATGGCCTTGGGAGTGACTGCAATGTCAGGGCGGAATTGATTCGGTCGGACCGGACGGGTCTGACAGCAAAGTTGATGTCCTCTGCAGGCGAAATGAATATCCGGTCTTCACTGATAGGAGACTTTAATATTTATAACATCCTGGCCGCTTCCACCACCGCCCTGTGTATGGATATTGAGCCGAAAGCGATTGAGTCCGGCATTGCCCGGCTCAAAGGGATTCCCGGTCGTCTGGAACTGGTGGAAAACAGCCGTTCATTGACCATTGTTGTCGATTATTCCCATACGCCTGATGCCCTTGTTAAGGCATTGACAGCCATGCACGCGCTCGCAGAAGGGGGACGGCTGATTACCATTTTTGGGTGCGGCGGTGACCGTGATAAGGGAAAACGCCGGGAGATGGGGTATGCTGCCGGGAAACACAGTGATCTGGTCGTTATCACCTCGGATAATCCGCGAAGCGAAGATCCTGAAACCATTATATCCCAGATCGAGGAAGGCATACGCGAATCGGGATTAAAAAAACTGGAGGATCTCCCCAAAGATCGGTTGGCAGGGCCGGGATATATCCTGGAGCCTGATCGCGGCAGTGCGATTCGAAAGGCGGTTGAGATAGCTGATAAAAGTGATTTTATTTTGATTGCCGGAAAAGGGCACGAAGATTATCAGATCATCGGAAAAAACAAAAGGCATTTTGATGATAGAGAAGTAGCTGCAGCGTCTGCTTCGTAAAAAGTCAATATTTAGGGTTCGCGCAAAAATGTGAAGTTATTTTTGCGCGAGCCCTTAGGTGAATAAAAATGCCTGCCACATGGGGTGACATTACTGCAGAAGAAATCCTTGCCCCGACAAACGGAGCGCTGGTCTCAGGGAAACAACAGTCTGTCTTTTCAGGCATTAGCACCGATTCAAGAAGCACCGGACCTGGCGAGCTTTTCTGGGCACTTGTAGGAGAACGTTTCGACGGGCATGATTTTGCCCAAACTGCCCTTGACCGGGGCGCTGCGGGAGTCGTCGCACAAAAAGACCGCGCGCTGCGGATATCCCGTCCCAATGACCCGACAGTCATCGAAGTAGACGATAGTCTGAAGGCTTTCGGGGATCTGGCAGGATGGTGGCGTCATCAACATGACGCTCGTGTTGTCGCGATTACCGGCAGCGCAGGGAAAACAACAACAAAGGAGATGGCAGCGGGCATCCTGGCAATGGGGCGCCCGACACTTGCAACCCAGGGGAACTTCAACAACCTTATCGGATTGCCCATAACCTTGCTGCGTTTGGAAAAAGGGCACAGAAACGCCGTGCTGGAAATGGGCATGAACCGTCCGGGAGAAATTGCCCGTTTGACCGAAATTGCAGATCCGGATGTGGGTGTGATCACAAACGTGGGCATGGCTCACCTTGAAGGACTGGGAGACATCAAAGGAGTCGCCAGGGCGAAAGTGGAGTTGGTTGAAAGGATTTCACCGGGAGGCCGGGTAATTTTAAACGGCGATGATAAACTTCTGATGGAAACCGCCGCCGTGTACCGGAAAAATGCACTCACTTTTGGTTTCGGCGAACACAATGATATTCGAGGCACAAAACTCCGGAACCTGGGTCAGGAAGGCAGTTTTTTTTATCTCCGATATGAGGCCAGCTCCCTGGCAGTAAAGCTTAATGTTCCGGGAATTCAAAACGTATTCAATGCCCTGGCAGCAGCGGCAGTCTGTCTGTGCCTCCGTGCGCCTCCTGAGCACATTGCGGAAGGGCTGCACGGCTTTACCGGAGTCAAAGGTCGATTCACCCTGGTCAACCTGGGGGATGTCACCCTT
>JAFDJF010000552.1 GCA_019307645.1 Deltaproteobacteria bacterium | reverse complement strand
GGATATCGGGTGGATTACCGGGCACAGCTACCTGGTCTACGGACCGCTTTGTGCCGGTGCAAGCAGCATCATGTTTGAAGGTGTGCCGAGCTATCCCGCATATGACCGTTTTTGGGACGTGGTGGAAAAATACCGCGCCAGCATCTTTTATGCGGCGCCCACCGCCATCCGGGCGGTGCGCAAAGAGGGAGACGAACTGGTCAGGGGGCGGGATGTGAGCAGCCTGCGTCTCCTGGGCTCAGTGGGCGAACCGATCAATCCAGAGGCCTGGCAATGGTATTACGATGTGGTGGGCCAGAGCCGGTGTCCCATCGTGGACACCTGGTGGCAGACAGAAACCGGGGGCATCCTGCTTTCGCCCCTGCCCGGGGCCATTGACCTAAAGCCTGGGGCCGCTACCGTGCCCTATTTCGGGGTGCAGCCCTGCCTGCTTGATGAACACGGGGAAGAAGTGACAGGAGAGGGCCAGGGTTATCTCTGCATTAAGGCCCCATGGCCGGGCATAGCCCGTACGCTGCATAATGCCCCACTTCGGTTTAAACAAACCTATTTTTCCCGTTATCCCGGCTATTATTTCACCGGGGACGGGGCACGGCGCGACACTGACGGCTACTACTGGATCAGCGGAAGGGTGGATGATGTCATAAACATAAGCGGCCACCGTTTGGGTACTGCGGAGGTGGAAAGTGCCCTGGGCGGTCATCCTGCCGTTGCAGAGGCAGCCGTGGTAGGATGTCCTCATGAAATCAAGGGGGAGGGGATTTATGCCTATGTCATTCTGAAACCTGACCAGACCCCGAGCGATGATCTGCGGTCAGAACTTATGCAGCAGGTACGCCGCGTTATCGGGCCGATCGCCACACCCGAAAAAATCCAGTGGGTTGATGCCCTTCCAAAAACGCGCAGCGGCAAGATCATGCGCCGCATCTTGAAAAAAGTTTCCACCGGAGACGTATCCGATATGGGCGATACCTCCACTCTCCTGGACGCTGGTGTAGTTAAGCAACTCATAGAGGGAGCGAAAGAAGATGGTTAGGGTTCAATGCTGTTGCCTGATTGGTAAGTCGATCCTGATGACAACAATACTTCCCTTTTCTTCTGACACAACAACCTTTCCTCCATGCCGGTAGATGATGACCTTTGAGAGGGGCAACTCCTCGCTTGAATTATCAACATTATTGGTGAACCGTGGGAAAAAATACTGGTCTAAGTCTTCTTTTAAAAGGCCTTCCTCTTTGTGCCGGATGATAACCAGCAGATGACCATCTTCTGATGAAGTAGACAGAGAAAGGATGTCCTCCTCAGGCATTGAAAAAATCGCATGTTTTACAATAGCTTCGAAAGCTCGACTGAGCAGACCCTCATCACATTGAATTTTCGGTAAAAATGGCGACAGATCTTCCTTAAACCGAATCCCTTTCTTTTTGATTGTAACTTCCAGTTCATTAAGCAGTGATCGCAAAAGTTGATTCAAGTCCAATTCGGAGATGCGAAGTGTGTCGGGTTCGATAGAAGAAAGCATGATACGCAAAAGCTGTTCAAGCCTGGAAACCTCTTCAACGATTATCTGAGCAAGATTGCCGTTCTTATCATCTTTGGGTAGAGAATCACAAAGTCGACGGGCAAACCCGCCGACTATTACAAGCGGATTTCTGATCTCATGGGCAAATCTTGCTGATATTTCTCCCAAAATTCTGACTTCCTCAGTTTGAAGTTCCCTTTCCTGCAATTTTTTCAATTCAGTTATATCGACCATAATACCATCAATCCATTTGACCTTTCCAAAGTCATCTCTCATTGGTATCATGCGATCGATAAAAGTAAACGGGCGTCCTTGCTTGTCTCTTACGATTCTCTCCGCTCGATACTCCTTTCCTTCCTCCCCGAATGCGGATAAGAAATCCTTTTCCCCCTCTTTATCTCGGCCGTATATTTTTTCCCACCAAAATGTTCTGTCCCTAACCACCTCATCGACACTATAGCCAAGTTTGTTTTCAAAATAGGGATTCACGAGTTCAACCGTTCCATCATTTAAAAGCCTGTATACGATAAGAGGAAGCTGTTCGATGAGGGTTCGATATTTCTCTTCAGAAAGAATTAAATCAGCCGTTCTTTCCTCAACCCGTTTTTCTAATGTTCGGGCATAATCTTCTATCAGTAGTCTCTTATTTTTGAGAGATTCAAGCATGGAGTTTAAAGACCGGGTAAGTAGTCCTATTTCGTCATCCGGCCTCGAATCTAAATGAATTTCTCTCTTCTCGTCGGCAATCTCCTGCGCCTCTTTTACAATCTCCCCTATTGGTCTTGTAAATTGCGCTGACACGATCCAAACCACTACAGAGGAAACAAAAATCCCGGCCAGCCCCACAAGTACCATCAGCGTTCTTGTATTATTCAGTCTCCTTAGTATTTCTGACCGATCTTTTTCAATTTTAACCAGGGCAACAACTTCTCCGCCGTAATCTCTGATGGGGCCAAGAGTGAAAGACTTATCAGGGGCATTAGGAGGTGCAATCACAATTGCCGGCTCTTCCAATTCTGAACTCTTCAAATAATGAACGAGACGCAATTCATCACAGTATTTAAGTGTCGTAGCCAGACATAGGTATGTATTTTCGCCGTTTTTTTCATACACAGTAAAATCGGGACCCCATTTTAGTTTTAGATCCTGTAAAAAGTCCATGCCGAAGGGATATCCGATTTCAATAGTGCCAACCAGCACATCATCGTAGTAGATGGGAGCAATCCCCCTGATGCCCAGACCTGCCAGTCCACGTTCAAGACCGGCTACGCCTTTTCCTTTTTTCATGGCCTCATAAATAGTTTTCCTATAACTGATTGATTCTCCAAATTCCTCTA
>JAFDJF010000068.1 GCA_019307645.1 Deltaproteobacteria bacterium | reverse complement strand
CCCAAAGTAAAATTCCATTCCGTTGAGGCCTGATAATTATGATAGGAATCACAGCCACGGTTCCTGTGGAAATAATCTTTGCCGCAGGTCTTAAGCCAGTGGATCTCAACAATTTTTTTATCACTTCAGACAATCCCCATAAGCTTGTCTCCCAAGCCGAGGCCGCAGGTTTTTCACATAACATCTGTGCATGGATTAAAGGGATTTACTCTACGGTAATCAATAATCAGATAAAAGAGGTCATTGCTGTTACCGGCGGGGACTGCAGTAACACCATTGCGCTGGGTGAATTGCTTGAACGCCAGGGTGTGAAAGTTTTTTCTTTCGAATATCCTCTTGATCGGAGCAGGGAAAACCTAAGAACACAAATGGACAGACTTCGTGAGGGCTTTGACACCTCATGGCATGACATAGCAAAGACGAAGGTGATGCTGGACAGGATCAGGGGCAAATTGAAAAAACTGGATCAACTGACTTGGCACGAAAACATCGTCACCGGATGGGAGAACAATCTGTTTTTGCTTAGCAGTTCCGATTTTAGCGGTGACCCAGCAAGATTCGAAAAAGATCTGGATAAGTTTCTCTCTATTGTCGAGGGAAGAGAACCTGTAAAGAATGAAATCCGCCTCGGGTACCTGGGAGTGCCGCCCATCTTTACCCAGTTCTACGAGTTTATTGAAACCGTGGGGGCAAGAGTCGTATTTAATGAAGTGCAAAGGCAGTTCAGTATGCCACATAATCATGAGGATATTATTGATCAATACCTGGAATATACCTATCCCTACGATATCAATGGCAGGCTCAGGGACATTGAAAGCGCCGTAAAGGAGCGGCAATTGGACGGCCTGATCCATTACACGCAGACATTTTGCTACAGACAACTATACGATATCATTATCAGGAAGGACTTAAGCATACCTATCCTCACCCTAGAGGGAGACCGGCCCGGCCAGATAGATGGGCGCATATCCTTACGCATTGAAACATTCGTGGAGATGTTAAAAGGTATGAGGCAGGATTAGCCATTTCTTGCCCACCGCTTGGTTTCCTATAGGTTTTTTATGAAAAGCTGAGAACAACATAGGGGAAGGGAGTTGTTCATCTCACCAACTCAACATCTTTTGAAGGCACCCAGCAAGCGCGTGAATCTGCCAGTTCAACGTAGTGCCAGTTCCCCCTGTCTTCAATAAGCGTAAATTCTGTTCCTGAATGAAGCGGGGCCTTGAAACTGGGCTCATAAGTATGGCTGTTGCCTTTTCTGGCAACCACTTCAGGGCTGATGATTACCCCGGGCCGGCTTTTTCTCAAACTGACTTCTTCCGTCACAAGGGATCCGGCCAATAGAAGGGAAAGTATAACTGCCAGTGTGATACACCAGCCCAAGAATGTTTTGTCCGTAAAAATTCGAATACCGGCAAAAACCCACAGCAATATAAAAAAAACAGTAAATATGAAAACACGGGTCTTTGTCGGCAAGTCATAGTGCCAGAAGAACAGAGTCTTCAACACCTTTGTTTCCTGTTTTTCTTCGATGTCATCAAGGCATTTTTTCCTGGCATATTTCAGATTCTGCTTCAGATTGGGGTCATTGGGCATGTACTGCTCGGCACGGCGGTAGTTGACTATGGCACGTCCAATGTCCTTCATCCGGAAATAGACATTCCCAAGATTATAATACAGCTTTCCGTTTTTGATACTGCCTTCCCGAATGATGCGTTCAAAACGCATGGCAGTTTTGCGGTAAAGGTCTTTCGCCTGGCCAGGGGCTGTTGCAGCAAGTTCATTGGCCTGCCGGAACAGGTCTTTTGCCTGACTGTAGAGATCGGCAATCTGCGCGGCGTCCAGGGTCGATGCATTTGCTTTCAATATGAAAAGGCACCAAACAGAAAGCAGGACCACAAGGAGCATTAAAACTGGTCCGCGATGTATGCGTTGACGGTGTTTGTCGGATCTTTTCATTTTAATTTCTTCTCAAGGTCCTTTGACAGCCGGACCCCCTGCTCTGCCAGAGAGGCTGCATCTGAGATGCCTGTGTTTCCGGCATAACTGCTGGCCTCGCATGTTTCAAAAAGTACTTTGAGCTGGTCCAGAGTGTCCTGATCAACATCTCTGGCCGCCAACGTGTCCTTTACATCATTAAACGTCAAAGCCCCTTTGGGCATACACAGTTTATCTCCCAGGTATTGACGGAAGGCATCCTGAACCATATTGCACGTATTGTCCACTGAAGAAGACCCACGTGCCGCTCTTAACGATTTTGCTAAGGTGCCGAATGCCTTTCTTGCCCGCGCCTTCATGGGATCTTTGTTCCTCCGGCGCAGAATGCCTGCCCCTGTAAACAGGAAAAAATAACAGGCCGGTGGACACAGAATCAAACACATCCACAGAGGCGATCGAAACCATGAGAGAGGTCCGGAGCGTTGATTTTCTATGACGCTCATGTCCTCGTAGTTAAAGGCAATGCCCTTGCTCCAGGTCTCGATTTCACTGCCCAGAGGGACCTGTTCAGCAATACCTTCTGCATCGAGCGCGGTCACGAGTCTTGTCTTTTTGACAATTAAGGGAATCGGTTCCGTGCGCGCCATGCGATAGGTCTTGGTTTGTGTATCAAAATAAGGAAGTTCAATTGACGGGATTTCTTTTACACCTTGATTGAGCGCCCGAATGGTCTGGGTGAAAATTTTAGATTTACTTGACACCACGGCCGTAGCCCTTTCTTTGGGAATCTTGAAATCACCGGCAAGTCGAGGCTGCTGGTTCAGAGGGGGCAATGTCACATGCTTTAAATAATCAGGGCCACTTAAGGTTATCGTCAAGGTGATCGGATCGCCAACACTCACCTCAACCGGGTTGGCACTGGCTTTGATGCGGTATTCCCCCACATGGCCGGCGAAATTCCAGGAGCGACCCTTTTCCGGAAGATTCGAGATACGAAGGGATAAAGAATTTGAAGGGACCACAATCGTTTGATAAAGTCCTCTCCGGCTTTGCCCGAAAAAATCGTCGTTAAGAAAATCAGACAAAAAGTCATCATCAAACATGCTTTGCCGCTTTTTATATCCCACAAGCGCTCTGCAGGCCACGGTAGCAGGTTCGATGGTTACGTTTCCGGACCGCTTTGGAATCAGTATCTTTTTGAAGGTGATTGTTGCAAAGTCTTTGGTACCGATCCGGCCATGGCCCTTTTCGCCGACAACTTTGTCGTTCCCGAGAGGGATACGATATAGCTTCTTCCCTGATTTCATATCGACATCAGGGTTGACAAAATGGAAAGAATCATCGCTGAGCAGTGGCAGAGTAAAATTGAAGCTCTTTACATCCTTTCCGATATACCAGATGGCAGTAAGGGTAACGGGTTCTCCAATATAGCAATGATTCTTGGAAAGCGTAAGCTTCAGTTTAAAGTCGTCGGTTTCTACAGGACTTCGCGCATTGATGACCACTGGTTCCGTGTGATCAGAACGTCCATCAGCAGAAACAGCAATAGAAGGGATAACTAGCCGTCCCGCACGCCTCGGGGTCAACCGATAGGAAAAAAAGTAGCCCTCTTGGACATCCTTTGTTACCCTTCCGTTGATAATTATCACCGAACTACGGCTATTTTGCTGCCCGCCCCGAAACTCCACCATGAAATTAGTGACATGGGAAAGGTCCGGCCTTTCGGGGTGTTCGCTTCCTGACACTTGTATCTGGAAGGTAAAAGATTCTCCCACAAACAGGTCTGCCCTCTCCACCACGGCAGTTGCTTTAAGCGGCGCCTCCCCGGAAGCGGGGCACAAAATGGGCGCACATATTAAAAGGAATAGGAACCCCGCGGTGAAAGTCGGTCTTGCCATTACCAATCCCTGTCCACGTCTCTGTAACTGCCTGCTGCCTGCATCCTGCGTTGCTTCATGTTTTTCTTTTCTTCATCCAGGATGTCTTGGGCGGCATCGGAATGCTGTGCCATGGCGGCCTGGTTTTCTTTCTGATCCTTTTGGTCCTGAGGAGGTTTGTCAGTAGATGAGGCCTGCTGTTGCTTTTGTTCTTCGCCTTCCTGTTGGTGTTTCTGCTGCCCCCCTTTTTTATTTTCACTAAGGGATGCAAGGGCTTCTTTAAGCTCCCCAAGAGCCTTTTCCTGATTGGCCTTAGCCTCTGATATATGATCCTGCTCCAGGTTTCCCGATGCAGATTTCTGTTCCTTTGCTGCGTTTTTTAAATGTTTTTCAGTGGGATTTTCAGTTGCCGGGGTATTTTGGCGCCCGGATTTGGGCATGTTTTTTGCCAGCGCCTCTGTTTCAGTCTGCAAATCTTTTTGGTCCCGGGCAAGACCCTGCACATCGTCCTTCAGCTTTTGAGAAACGCCCTTTTGTTTCCGTTCATCCTGGATCTGTTTGTTCATATCCAATGCGTCCTGCTGTTTTTTGATCAGCTCCTTTAACTTCTCAGCGGCCTGCTGTATGGCCTCCTGCTGTTGTTTGGCGGCTTCCTTCTGTTTATTAATGTTATCAAGAATCGTCTTCATCACAAGACGGACCACTTCGATATTTTCAGCTGCTTTATCAAAATCAGGGACAAGCGCAAGGGCTTCCTGGTAATGACGGATGCTCTTTGTACACGCCTCAAGCGCCTTATTTAAATCGCTGTCCTGCTGCCTCTCGGCCTCTCGGTAGGCACAGTTGCCAAGGTTAAACTTGCTTTTGGCTTCTAGTTGAATGTCTTTGCTTTTCAAAGCCGCTTTTTCGAATGCCTCTTCTGCACCGGAATAATCGCCTTTTTGATAAAGAGCGGCGCCCTTGTTAAAATATATGTGAGGTGATTCCGGTGCTTCTACAGAAGCCTCATCATATGATGAAAGCGCTTTTTCATATTCACCGGCAAGATAAGCTGCATTTCCTTCATTTACAAGACCGGCCGGAGAATCCGCATACCCGTAAACCGGCGCCATTATCAGGATGCAGATCACTGCAACAGCATATACGAACCCTTTAGACACGGAGTTGCTCCTTTTTACGTTCTGAAGTTGCCATTTCAAAACACAACAGGATAAACCCTATGGCAAGAAAGATCTGGAATTTTTCTTCATATCGTTTGATCGTTTCTGATTCAAGGGCCTTTTTATCTGCGCTTGCGATTAAATGCATATAGACATTTCCAAGGTCGATGGCGCCGGTGGCCACGTTAAAATACCTGCCGCCCGGCGTTGCATTCACCATTTTTCGCAGCGTATCGGCATCAAGTTTTGACCATATCTCCTGACCCTTGTATTTCAAAAACGTCATCTGTCCATTTTCGTTCTTGACAGGGATACGCTTGCCTTCATTCTCATCTCCCAGCCCTATCGCAATCAGCCTGATACCTCTGTCGCCCGCTTTTTTTGCCGCTTCAATGGGAAAACTGTCATGGTCTTCACCGTCTGTAATCAGGATGATGTCCTTGTATTGCTTTGCCTGGTCATCAAATACATCCGTCATAACCTTGCGGATAGAATCACCGATCATTGATCCGCCACGGGCGATGCTGTCTGTTGAAATCCCGTTGAGCATCATTTGAAAAAAACCGTAATCCAGGGTTAGAGGGCATTTTATGGCAGCCGTACCGGCAAATGCAACAAGTGCCACTCGATCGCCCTGAAGACGCTCCACACAATCCCGTATGGCCAGTTTTGCCCTTTCAAGACGGTTGGGGACAAGGTCTTCTGCAAGCATGCTTTTTGAAACATCCAGCAAAAAGACAACATCCCGACCACGCCGCTCGATGGTCTCAGGTTTTGGATTCCATGCAGGACGTGTCATGGAAAAACTGATGAACACCACAGAAAGCAGAAGCAACGCCGCCTTCCAGTGCCGCCGGGAATTGTTCAGGGAGATATGAATCCGGTCAAGGAGGTCTGCATCAATGAATATTTCAAGGGCCTTGCGTCGTTTCTGCCATGCATAAATAAACATGGCAACCAGAAAAGGGATTGCCCAAAACAGGTGCAGCATCACGATATTCTGTAGTTTTATCCCACTCATGGTATCTTCCTGAACAAAGTGCTGTTCAGCACTATTTCAAAGACAATCAGCAATAGCCCTGCCAGGGCAAAACCCAGGAAGGATTCCCTGTAATCAACAAACCGTACAGATTCGATTTCACTCTTTTCCATCTTGTCAATCTCTTCATAGATCTCGCGCAGGGCTTCCCCATTTTCTGCCTTGCGAAAAAACCCCCCGGTCTTTTCGGCAACCGCCTTCAGTGTTTTTGTATCAACCTTTTGTCTTGACGGCACCTTGTATACACCAAAAGGGGTCCGAATAGAGGTAACCGCCTCCTCCCCGCCAATGGCAATGGTATAGACCTTAATCCCCCATTTGACAGCCAGCTCAGCGGCCTGAAGGGGCGTTCGTTTTCCGCAGTTGTTTTCTCCGTCCGAAAGAAGAACGATTACCTTGCTCTTTATCTCATAGGTGTCAGAATTGTCCCGCTGTCTTTTAAGGGACTGTTCAGCGGTCTTTAAACGCGCCGCGGCAAGTGCCAGGGCATCACCAATTGCGGTTCCATCTTCTTCCCGCGTCTGAGCAAGCTTAACGCTCTTCAGAAAAGCAGGGAGCGCACCGTGGGCAAGGGTCAATGGGCAGACAGTGTCCGGATACCGCGCGAAGTTGATCATGCCGATAAGATCATTGGGCCTGCCGGGGAGATTCTGCTCTCCTCCAATGACAAATTCCTTAAATACCCTTTTTACCACTTCCAGCCGGTTCATCTGCTCGCCGGCATATTCCAGTTCTGCCCCCATACTGCTGGAACGGTCGATGACCATCTCAATGGCAACACCTTTGCTGATCTCCCTGATCTGCTCTCTGCCTGTCTGAGGCCTGGCCAGCGCTGTGATCAGGAGGATAAGGGCGACAATCCGTATGAAAATGGGCACCCACAAAGATCTCTGCCGAAAGGATCTCCCTGCCTTTGCCGCATTTACGACCGTGGAAAACCGGATTGATCCGCCTTTGATCCTGAAATACTTTAACCAGATCAGTAGGGGTATAACCAGCAACAGCAAAAATGCCAAAGGAGATTCGAAATGCATACCGCCCTATTCCCTCTCTTCCGTCCCTTCAATAAACGATCTGCAACTGTTAAATGTGTTCTGGATGTCTTCAGTCCCGGGCTGATATTCAGCAAACTTCACAAGATCACAGTGGTTCAGAAATGTCTTGAGCAGGGTTTTATATTCTTCCGGAAAATCTGGAGCATTCTCCAGACCGGAGAGAAATTCTTCTGTTGTCTGTTCCGGGGCATGGAGTCCGAAACGGTTTTCAATATAACGACGGAGAATTGCTGAAATATGCTGATAAAAGCATTTAAATTCTCCTTTACCGGGCAGATTTTCTTCAACAAGTCTTTTCAGCGCTTCGTACGCAAGTTCATAGGCAGAGATTCTTAAGCCGAGGCCTTCGCCTGCGGCTTTCTTCCGTTTTCTGACAATGGCGGTTGTCGTAACAATGCCTGTTACGAGGACCGCTGCCGCGATTGCCGCCCATAACCACAGGATGTGGGACCGCGGAAACGATACCGGCGGTTTGATTTCATTAAGACTCACATCCTTCAGGTCCTCAGGCAAAAGAGATTTGACCTTGATTGTCACTTCAGGAGTCTCGATTTTGTGCTCCCCTGATTCCTGCTCACTCTTTTTCCAAAACGTTATCACCATGGGCGGGATCGTATAATCCCCGGACAGGAAAGGCTCCAGCACATAGGACCGGCTGACTTTTTTTCTATTGCCTTCAATCAACTCCGGTTGGGTCGTATGATAGTCAACGATACCGAATTGCTCCAGTTTTTCTCCAAAACCGGGAAGTTTGATTTCATAGTCTTCATCCACACTGATACTGATGGTCAGGTTCAGACGTTCTGCGATGCTTATTTCCTTTCGGTCCACGTCAAGGGCAACGGTCGCCGGGCCCCGGCCAACTTCTTCGTGAATGCCCGGATCCTTTTCCTCTTTTGGCGTGGCGTCCGTATCGTCCTTTTTGCACGAAACCAATGACAGGACACAGAGCATTGTCAAGTAACAGTTTAGCTTTTTAAAAAAATGTAAGTCAGGCCGTGGGGGCCTCTTTTGAAAAGTCCACAACAGAATTCTGCCAAGGTTATAACACGCCGGCTCAGTCATCGTTCCTGGACACAACCAAGGCACAGCCGGTGACAGGTGCAATAAAGACTTTGTGAGAGGCTGCGCCGCAAGAATTTCAAGGCTACGGTGCCGTCATTAATAGCGCCATAGATATTTGTGGACTTCTCAAAAGAGGCCCCCACGGCCTGACAATCCGGGTATGTTTGTCATAAAGCTAAACTGTTACGCAATCTCTATATCTTAGTAGCTTTGTGAGATAGTTCTTTTCGGCCTTTGATCTTTAGACTTTTTTGACTACTCACTGTTCGTCGACTCATCTTTTCCCGCAAGAGCTGAATGATGAATGACGACGTCATATTTTTCCTTGAGCATGGCCAGCAGTTTCTGCTGAACTTCACGTTCTTTCTGGGACCTCAATGCAAGGAACACCTCGTTTTGCACCTCTTCAAAGGTTTTTTGATGCTCCGGCTCACGCTCGAGGACCTTGATAATATGAATTCCCTTTTCTGTATCAACATCTTCCTCGGACACACTGCCCTCATCGGTAGAAAAAATCACACGCATGGCATCCTTCGAATTTCCCATACCGGGAATAGAACCGGATTCGTTTTTCTCTATCCACTCCGGCAGGCTGCCGCCCTTTTCCCGGGTCGACACGTCTCGAGACATATCAGCGGCGAGTTTAGCAAAGTCATCCCCGCTTTCCAGCTTTTTGCGAATGGCCTGTGCTGCCTGTTTATTGTCCACAAGTATATGGCTGATCCTGGCCCGTTCCGGATGGACATACTCATGTTTATGGGCCTCGAAATAGGTTTCGAGATCACCCGCCGTAATCTTTATCTCGTCTGACAATTCCTTCTCAATTACTTTCCGGGCAAGGAAGCTTCGTTCCATATCCTTCAGGGCTGTCCTGACCTCGGCGTCATCCATTAATCTTGATTCCCGCGCTTTCCGATATAGCACCTCTTCCATCACATACTGGTTCAAAAAAAACCGGCGTTGATTGTCAGTAGAATACTGTTTCAGCAATTCTTCCTTTCTTTTGTTGACCTGCTCCTCTGGAAGATAAGTGGAGAACTGGGAAATCTGCGTTTCGATAACGTGCTCTATCCTGCGGTCCAGATCGGATTTCATTATCTTTTGCGGTCCTATTTCGGCAACAACCCGATCGCGCTCACATGCGGACCGATCAGACGCCGCTTCAATGCCGGAACCAACGCGATCGGCCAGTTCATAACGCAGGGCCGCAAATTTCCCCATTGCTTCCAGGCACTCCTGGGTACGCCTTGCAATTTCTGCGGATATATCTTCCGGTTTTGCAAAACTCTCAGAGCGATAGAAACTGTTAAGCGCCATGTCATATTGGTTTTCCATCTGGTACAGCTTTCCGATTCTATACCAGACCCTGGCGGCGTCTTCATTATCCGGTGATGCTGCCGGAAGATACTCCTTCCATGCTTCGACAGAGGCACGGTTCAGACCCTGTTTCTCCAGCTTTAGAGCCAGGTGTTTCTGCTGTTCCGCGGAAAGGGCTGCACCTTCACGCCGTTTCTCCCTGCTGCCCTTTTGCAGCAATACAATACCGATGTTGACCAGAACCACAATTAACACGGCAAACATCAATACCGTTACCAGCTTTGATTGGGATTGAGCCGCTGGTTGTTTATGGGTTGGTAGATTGAATTCCAGTTCTTCTGTCATTGCCATCCTCACAAATTTGGTTTTGGAGTATTGGGGCACTGGAACATTGGGATATTGGACTCCGGTTTGTAGATCCTATAGCTCGGAGAAAGTGTTGGAACTTGTTGTTTTTCCATTACCCCACTACTCCATCGCTCCAAGACCCCATTCTCTTATCTCTTCTGTGCCCTTCGTTCACGGGTCCTAAAAAATTTCACAAGATCAAAGACATAGTCCCTGCCCGTGTTGATTTCGATATGATCCACGTCCATGGACCGAAACAACCCTTTCAAACGGCCCTGCCGCGCGCTGCCAAGCGTTTCATACTGCTTTCTGAATGCAGCGCTTCCCGTATCGATCAGAAGCAGTTGCCCGGTCTCCGCGTCTTCAAGCTGAATCAACCCAACATTCGGCATCTTTACCTCTCTGGGGTCTGTAATGGACACGGCAATAAGGTCATGCCGTTTTGCCAGCACACGCATCTGTTTTTCAAAGCCTTCCCCGACAAAATCCGAAATAAGAAACACCACACTCTTTTTGTTGCTTACTCGGCCCAGATATTCAATGCCTGCCGAGATATCGGTCTGGGTCTGTCTGGGTGTAAAATTCAGGAGTTCCCGTATGAGTCTCAAGACATGGGTGGTCCCTTTTGCCGGCGGGATGGACATCTCTACGTGGTCGGTGAAGACAATCAATCCGACCTTATCGTTGTTTTTTATGGCAGAAAATGCCAGCAGAGCACAGATTTCAGCGGCAACTTCATT
>JAFDJF010000067.1 GCA_019307645.1 Deltaproteobacteria bacterium | reverse complement strand
CATTATTTGAGTGCGGATTTTTTTGCTGCCACTTTCGACACCGAATTTAATGATTCTGCATCCGGCGTCTGCAAGATGACGTGCGCGGTCTTCACTAAAAAATCCCACATGTCCATTTACAACGAATGGGATATTGGTAACTTTCTTGTATTCTTTACTGAATTCGGCAACGTAATCTTTGTCAAAAGTGAACAGGTCATCATCAAAGATAAACATGGAGATGTTCTTGTAGTTGTCCTGCAAAAATACGATTTCTTCGATGATCTGCTTCACGCTAAAGTGTCTGATATAGTTGAGTTCCTTAAAACTGCACTGCAGATCGCTTCGGTATTTTTTTACCATCAAATGGTTGAAGCAGTAAGTGCAGCTGAAGGGACATCCCCGTGAAGCGATAAGACCCACCCATCCATCTTTGGCATCAATGATCTTCTGAAAGTCAAAGAGAGCATAATCTTTGAAAGGCAGGCGTTCAAGATTCGGCAGTGGACGCACGGGGTTGATCCTGACTTTTCCGTCGGCGATTACCCCCATATTACGTATATCTTCAACAGCTTCATCCCTGCCGGTTCTTTCCACGAACTCCAGGAATGCGTCTTCACATTCACCCAGAAAGACGTAGTCGAACAGTCCGGTCTCAAGGGCTTCTTTTGCGGCAATGGTTGCATGGATTCCTCCGCAAACAAGTGGGACGTCAATGGCCTCTCTAGCCCATCCGGCGAGTTCGGAAGCATATTGCCATTGATTGGTCACCACCGAAAAACCAACCATATCAGGCTGTAAGGCTATTAATGATGTGATAAATTCTTCTTTTGTCGGCAGCGGCCCAAGGTCATCACACATTTGCCAGAATTCGACGTTATGCCCGGCCTTTTTTAATACTGCCGAAATGTGAGCCACACCGTAATTAAAGCCCAGTTGTGATCCTGCATTTGGATAAATAAAAAGAACCTTCATCTGTGATCCATCCAGGAAACAAAAAGTGTCAAAAAAGGGTTCTTCTCCCAATTAGTTGGGAGAAAGGGGTCCAGGGGTCCACTTGAATCCTAGAATCCTTGAACCCTTGAATCCTCATAGAATCACCAACTAAATTGGAGAAGCTCCAAAAAAAGGAACTTTTTAACCTTGAACCAATTATCTGAAATTATTCAGAGCGACTATCAATTATTCTTGTAATAATATCTTCTGTATCGAACATCGGAGGATGGGTCAGCGTGTCTACATGGATAATCTTACTTTTTGCCGGACCGCATGCGCTCCAACGTCTGATAAAACGTGCATTGTTGCTCCCTGCAAAGATGGTGTAAGTGGGTATACCGAGTGATGCCGCGATATGCTGGCATGCCGAATCGTAGCCGATGAACTCGTCGCATTGTGAAATGAGAGCTGCAATTTCACCGATTCCACTGACAACGCCAACAATACCTCTTGAGATGTTGATGCCGTCCAGGGAATCAAATTCGCCATATCTCGTAGTGAATCCGTGTTCTTCTACTTTCTTGATAATCGCTTTTGACCGTTCAAGTTCTTCATGCCCCAATCCCTGATCGAGAACAATGACCGTTTCAGGCTCATCAAGGAGCTTCAATATCAGCTTTTCCTCAAAATCGCCGCCCAACCTTTTTCGTGAATTCTCCCCCACTCCAAAGTTGGCAACGATGATTTTTCTGCATCCGGCTTTTCGTAAGACAGTCGCAAAACGCGAAGCGTTGTTAAGTTTAGATTCCTGCAGCCACACCATTGGGTAACAGAATTCCATTTCTCCCAGAACGTTGTCCAACCAGTGGTTTGCAAGTTCAGATATAGACATTTTCTTCGGATAGGAATCCTTGCCGCGACTGTTGAAAAACAGGTATTTCTTAGAATCTACAAATGGCAGAACCCCAAGCTGTGAAAGACGGGAGTCAGGATCAACCACGAAGATATTGGCTGAGATTCCCGCCCGGAACTCCTCACTGACTGCCTCCAGCACGGCAAACCAGCTCGCGAAACGCTCAACCAGATTTCCGCGCCGGGAATAATTCACTTGCTTTATTCTAACATGTGGATTTCCCCCGAAGATGTCATAGAGTTTATGGCTTCCGATGACAATAATCTCAGATTCAGGGAACATGTGGTGCAGGCGCTGAATTAATACACTGGTGATCGCCACGTCGGCACCTATGGTCACTCGTGAAAGGAGAATGATCTTGTCCGGGGAAGACTCGATTTTTCTGTATTCATCACTGCAGGCACGGATATTTTCTATGCGATTGAAAAGATCCTCGTATGATTTCAATTCAAAGTGTTTGAGTCGTTTATCCAGTTCCTTACCCGTTGGTATTGTTCGGCAGAAGGAGATTACCCGGCAGATCACCCTGTTGTACGCTTCGGTCTGAAGTTCTTCAAAATCGTCGCACAGCGCTTCGATTATAATGCCAAAAAGTACGGATGATCCTATTTTATTAAGTTCGTCATCATCGAAAAATGTCGCAATCTCACAGAGCAGATGAATATAACCGTCATCATGATGATCATTATAAAAATAATGATCCAGAAAAGACAGGGCTATCTGGTTGACAAGGTGGTTGAGATTGTCCTTATCCGCCTTTTCTTTAAGACGCGCCCATTTGTTTTTGTAGAAAGCAGGCTTCATGACTATCCATCACCTAAAGGCTCGCGCCAAAATGCGAATTTATTTTTGCGCGAACCCTAAGTTGAGCGATTAGCGGTTAGCAATCAGCCGTTAGGTGATTGAAATATCGATATATTTTCCATCTGTGGCATATCACCCAATAGGTGAACATAAAATTTCCGATAACGGCCTGTTTTCATTTGGCTAACAGCTAATACCCAATGGCTAATCGCTCAGTTTAAGCATCAAACTCCTTCAATAGTTTTTTTACTTCTTCAAAGACCTTTTCAGGAGTGATATCCTTCATGCACCGGTGGTCCGTGGGGCAAATTTTCTTATGGCAGGGCGAGCAGTCAATTTCTTCCCTGATAACGATCGTGCGATCCAGATTGGCAGCAGTGTAGGCAGGGTTCGTGGGTCCCATCAAAACAACAACAGGGACATCAAATGCCACTGCATAGTGACGCGGACCGGTATCATTGGTGACCAAAAGATTGCACCTTTTAATTACAGGCTTAAGCTGTGCAAGGTCCAGTATATCCGAAGCAGTGTCGATGATTTTCGCACGGCTTTTTTCAACAATTGCTTTGGCAATTTCTTCTTCTCCCGGACCGACAAAGAGAATAACCTTGCAGCGCAACTCACTCTCAATGAGTTCCGCCAGTCTGGCAAAATTTTCAGACGGCCAGCATTTGGATGAACCGAAACTGGCACCGGGATTCAGCCCGATAACTCTGTCTTTTTCTGAAATTCCGTATTCCTGCAGTTTCCTTTCACCTTCTTCCTGCAACGAACCGGAAACATAAAGTTTTGGTTTTGAAGTTTCAGAGATTTTCAGGCCCAGATACCGGCATATTTCCAGATAATAGTAAACCATGGGAACCGGCTTAATCCCATCATTTGTACAAACAGGCTCAGGACCGCCGGACATAAAAAACCTTCTTATATTCCTTTTGTAACCATATATAAGGCCGGCACCTCCGAGTTTGGCAGTCAGAAAGGAACGGATTGAACCCGGGAGAAGGATCGTCATGTCCGGTTTCAGCTTTTTTATCTCTTTAATCGTCTGCACGAATCCACGGAGTTTTTTATCGTTACAGGCAATTATACCATCAAACCATGGGCTGTCTTCAATTATCCCACGTGCGTATTTTTTGATACAGGCGTGGATCTCGGCATCCGGGAAATTCTCGCGGAGGCATTCAAATAATGGCGTCGCCATGACAATATCGCCGACCCAGTTGGGACACCGTACCATGATGCTTTTTACGGGTTTCAGTTTTTCATCCACAGTTTGTTTTTCTTTAAGTATACCCAAATGTTGCAGAAAACGACGGACAAAACGCACCGGATTGCGTGACAATATAATCGCAAGATATGAACAGATCAAGCAAATAAGGTCTGGGACAGGGGAGTTCCGGGAGGGCTCCGACCCGGAAAGATTTTAAGGGGGTGGAAAAATGGCGCCCTAAAATTCGCACATCCTCTGAAGATGCGGATTCAACTGCATACTAAGGGCTCGCGCCAAAATACCGGATGGAGAATCCAAACGTTCCGGTCTTGACACAGGACCATCATTTTTCTATTATTTATGCAAACTTGGCTCACTAGTTTTCTTTTTTCAGAGTTGATGAACTCGTAAAAGTCTGGAAACACCCTCCTTCGTCATTCCGGCGGAGGCCGGAATCCAGTTATATCAAATTGTTCCAGCGTATCTGGACTCCGGTTTTCACCGGAGTGACGACTTTCATGAAACCGTCAGAGTTATTTCCCTTCAAAAGTTTAGTGTTTTGAAAAAATGAGACAAAAAATAGATGTCATATTGAACCCCGGCTTACCTGTCATGGTGGTTGATGACGAAGAAGCGATCCTGTTTTCCATTGACACATCACTGCGAATGGCAGGCCTGAATAACATCATAACCTGCAATGACAGCAGGAAGGTTATGGATATCCTTTCCAGACAGCAGATTGAAATCCTGCTCCTGGATCTGACCATGCCCTACCTGAATGGCGAAGATCTTCTGGGACAGGTCATCAGCGAATTTCCGGAAATCCCAATCGTTATTATTACAGGGACAGTTGACGTGGAGACTGCCGTCAGATGCATGAAATCAGGGGCATTTGATTATGTCGTTAAGCCGCTGGAAGAAAGCCGTCTGATCACAGCTGTCAAACAGGCCTTGTCTTTCAAGGAATTGAAGCGGGAAAATCTGGCCCTTAAGGAATGTATCTTATCTGATACGCTTGAGCACCCCGAGGCCTTCGCGGATATTATTACAAACAACAAGAAAATGCTGTCGCTTTTTAAATATGTAGAAACAATTGCCTCAACATCCCAGCCTGTACTCATTACAGGGGAGACGGGTGTGGGCAAGGAGCTGATCGCCAGGGCTATCCATGAAGTAAGCGGTTTTACCGGACCGTTTACGCCTGTAAATGTGGCAGGGCTTGATGATCATACATTTTCAGACACGCTTTTCGGGCATGTCAAGGGGGCGTTCACTGGTGCGGACAGGGACCGCAGAGGTCTTGTTGAACACACAGCCGGCGGCACGCTCCTGTTGGACGAGATAGGAGACCTGAAAAATTCCTCTCAAGTCAAACTCCTGCGGCTTCTTCAGGAAGGTGAGTATCTGCCTCTGGGCAGCGATAATCCCAGGTACGCCAATGCCCGGATACTGACCGCAACAAATCAGGACATCTGGTCCCTTCAGGATAAAGGCACGTTTCGCAGAGATCTGTTTTACAGGTTAGGAACATACCATATCCATGTGCCGCCTGTTCGTGAGCGTATGGATGATGTCCCGCTTCTGGTAGAAAACTTTCTGGAGGAGGCGGCTCACACGCTTAACAAAAAAAAGCCGACACCTCCAAAAGAGCTTTCTACTCTGTTGAACACATACGGCTTTCCCGGGAATGTAAGAGAATTGAGAGCAATGGCTTTTGACGCCGTGAGCAGGCATACCACCAAGATGCTCTCACTTGAAGTATTCAAGTCTTACATCAAAAAAAAAGGAGGAAAACTTCTTTCTCCGGAACCTGGAAAAAACGATGATAGCGTTATAATGTTTCCAGGAAAACTGCCTACAATCAAACAGACAACAGAACTACTGGTGGAAGAGGCCATGAATCGGTCAAAAGGCAACCAGTCAGTTGCCGCTCAGATACTTGGGATATCACAGCCTGCTTTGAGTAAGCGTCTAAAAAAACAGGCCGAACACCTATAATGAAAGTTATGGACATAACTTTCAGTGAAACTGCTTTATCTCATTAGTTTTATTGGTATTATTTTCACTGAAGGTGCCTCCCCCGTAATTTTGGTTATAAGATTTCAAGGCCCTCTCCCTGCCCGCCTTTCCTTAAAATATCTGCTATTTCAATAAGATGTCTGAATATTCATCAACTGGCACAGGATTTGCTTTTAATTAAAACAAATCAAGGCAACGGAACATAGAAAGTTTCTTGATCACCGATAACCGTCTTATCATTGACTTCGTTGGTCCTACAAATGCCATAGGCAATCATGGGTAATAAAAAGCCCTGAATATGGCAAAGCAAATATGCAGGCGCACCTGCATGCGTCTGTTTGAGTCCTTTGAAAAATGCTCAATTTTACCGGGCTATTGGTAAATGTTATTGAGTTCGCCCCACGATGGTAGGGGGTAAATATAACCAACCGTAGCGAGTTCCTTGGGCCAGACAGCCTCGAACTTACCGTTTACCCACTGGCCCAGGAAGACTGGAAGTTTGTTCTGCAACTTTTTTTTCCCGTAAGAGATAAATTTGACAGGACCGAACACTGTCAGGATATCAGTTTCAGCGAGTGCATCTCTTACGTCATGGGGGGTGTGGGATTTAGCCCTTTTCAGCGCATCAGCAATGACGTGCATGGCCGCATATGCCTGTGCACCGTGGTAATCCGTAGGCTCATTATACTTCGCGACAAATTCATTGTAATAGTCGCTGGCGCCGGGATATTGAACCGATGGAGACCAGAGAGTGCCAGCGAAAACACAGTTTGAAGCGATGCCGGCCTTTTGCTGAAATTCAGACAGGGTAAATCCCACCCCACCCCCCACAAAAAGTTTGGCATTAAGGTTCAACTCTCTGGCCTGCCTCACAGCCATTGATGCATCTGCCCCTGTGGAACTGGAAATCATATAAAACAGATCCGGTTTTTTGGCGCTGATGCCGGTCAGCAGATGTTCAAAGTCAACCATCCCTTCCCCATATCTTTCTTTCGCAACCACCTTTAGACCTGTTTTTTTAAACAGCCGAACCATTTCCTTCAGTCTTGAATGGCCGAAACGTGTGTTTTCGTAAAGTATGGCAACCGTTTTGACGCGGGCCACATCAGTGAGAAAAGAACTTAGCGCGAGAGGGTACTCACTTACCGGCGGGTTAAGCCTGAAGATGTAATCCCCGCCTTTCTCCGTAATCTTGTCAGCAGACGCGGTATTCACGAGAAACGGGATCTTGTTTTTCTGAGCTACTCCTGCGGCCGCCCAGGTAACATTACTGGAGAATCCTCCGCCTACGACACACACTTCATCTTGAAAAATCAGTTTTTCGATGGCAGACCGCCCAATGCCGGTTTTTCCGTGAGTATCTTCCATGATCAGCTCGATATTTTCCCCGTTGATACCTCCTGCTTCATTAACTTTTTCTGCAGCCATCAAAAAAGACTTCCGTTCTATCTCTCCGAACCTGGCGAGTTTACCGGTCAGAGGAAGAATCACACCCACCTTGATCCCTTCAGCAAAGGCAGACGTCCCCATTGTAGTGCCAAAAAAAATCAAAGCCGAAAAAATAAATGCCCCTGAAACTTTTTTTATCATGGATTTTCTCACAATCAATGTGTCTATAAGTGAGCGGTTCAGCGCTCAACCCAGGTAGTACCTCCCGGACATCTCCGGGCGCGGTTTTCTGCGAAATTCTTTTGTCTCTTTTCGTATTTTTTCCTTCATGGCGGGGTCATCTTCTGAAAGTTCAAGGGCCTTTTGAAAATGAAATATCGACTTATCCATACGTCCGATTCTCTTGAAATAAATCCCAAAATTATAATGCGCAAGCGCCAATCTGTCCAGCCTTCCATATGAAATGCCCAGATGATAATATACTTCTTCTTTGACCGGCGCGAAGTACGCCAATCGCTCAAATATGCGGGCAGCCCTTTCATATTGCTCCAGGTTCTCGTAAGATACTCCCAGAAGAAAAGCGATTGATTTGTCTTCATAAGCAAGTTTCATGGCCTTTTTTAGAACTCGAATTGCCTTCTTGTCTTCTCCGTTCATCTGATAGGCTTTCCCAAGGGCCGTCAAAATAGGCACAAATTCGGGCTCTTTCTTATGCGCCTTCTTCAAGTTACGGATTGCCTGTGCATATTCCAAACTTTCCGTGTAGACGATCCCTAACCCAAAGTGAGCATAGGCAGAATCGGGATCTTTTTCGAGTTCACGAGTGAATACCCTTTCCGCCACGTCGGATTCAAGGCCTTTTGCCCTTACAATAGTTTGAAACAGAGGGAAAAGTCTTCTGAACATAAGTCCTTTTTCCACATCCTTTCCGGCCCTGTGGGATGTGTCCGAAGATAGGTGGGAAACTGAGCTGAACTCATCCAACTGCCTTTTTCAATCTTTTTCAGAGTAGAAACCAAGCCACGTGGATCAAGGCCCGCGGCCTTCATGTATTTAAGCCCCAGCTGATCTGCCTGACGTTCATCGTTTCGGCTGTAATACAACTGAGCCTGAACCCCCGCTGCCATGGATCCCATCATCAAAGCCCCTGCGACTTCACCGCCGATCAACACACCAGCCAGGATTCCTGCCATAGTGGCGAGCCCGATTTTTTTACTCTTGGCCATCCTCTTGGCCATATGCCTGGCATATACATGACCGATCTCATGACATAGGATCGATGCCAGCTCATCCGCACTTTCCATTACATCTATTAAACCTGCAAAGAAAAAGATGTGCCCCCCGGGTATTGCGAAGGCGTTCAAGGTGTTATCCTCGATAATATAAAACCGGTATGGGAAGTGCTTTATTTCCAGGGGGATAGTAAGAAACTGGCCCAGTTCATTGAAATATTGATTAACAAAGTCATCATCCATGAGCTCAAAATAGCGCCGGATCTGCATGGCGGCTTCATGGCCCATTTTTTCTTCGGCTTCGATAGAAAGCGCAAAGGTCTTTGACGGGCAAAAGGAAAAGGGCGGCAGTAACAGTGTCAGCGCCACCATGAAAATGACAGGCCTGGCAGATAAATGCATTTTATTTCTCACAGCAAAATTTCTTCCAAATTGACACGTGGCGCGTCAATCCAGAGGCCTTCAAGATCAAAGAGTTCCCTGTGAGGCTGATAAAAAAGATGAACCACGACATCACCATAATCCATCAGCACCCAGTGGCCTTCCTGTTCCCCTTCTATGCCGTAAACCCTGAATCCCTCTTCACGCATTCTTCTTCGCAGGTGGTGTGTAACGGCCTGAACCTGCCTGCTGGAGCTTCCGCTGGCGATGAGAAAGTAATCGCTGATTGAAGTGAGTTGACCCACTTCGAACATGACCGGATCAATGGCCTTTCGCTCCCTAATAATCCTGAGACATAACTTTGCCTTATCAAGTGGCTGCATAATCGGTGTATAATCCTTTTTTCATGATGTACTCCCTTACTGTTTCAGGGACCAGAAAACGAATCGAGTCACCGTTTTTTACCATCTCTCTTAAACCTGTAGACGATATTTCCAGGAAGGTCGACACCATAATCCGGATGCTCTTTCCGGATGATGTAACATACGAATCGGGTTCCCCGGTTTTCCTGATATCATCGCGTACATTCCTAAGAAAGGGCTCCAGCTCTTCCGTCTCATATCCGGCTCGCTGGATAATGACAAAATGGGCATAGTCAAAAAGTCTCCGGTATTCCTTCCATGTCTCGATTTCAAGAAAGGCATCGGTGCCCAGGATAAAGAACAGTTCCGGTTCCGGGCTGAACATCCTGGTAAGCTCTTGAAGTGTTTCAATGGAATAGGAAAATCCCGGGCGTCTGCCTTCAAGGTCCAGGGCGTCAAGCAAAGGCGCTCTACCGACAGCCATACGGACCATGGCCAATCGGTGGCGAAAATCCGCGATCGGATCGTTTGGCTTGTTGGGAGGGGAAGAGGACAGGACCAGATATACCTTTTCCAGGCCCAGCCTGTGGCCTATTTCTTCTGCTGTACGTAAATGGCCCAGATGAACCGGATCAAACGTCCCGCCCAGGATACCTATCTTCAAGAAAAACTCCTTTCAACGTTAGACAGCGCCGGCGAAGCTTCGCTTCAAACTTGCCAGAATCAAGAATCCTGGCCTTGCACGTATTGGGTGAGGGACTGGATTCAGGTTCTTGTCTGACCCTGCCCATATACAATAAACTTGGTCGTGGTCAGTTCCTCAAGTCCCATGGGCCCAAATGCATGCAGCTTCGATGTGTTAATCCCGA
>JAFDJF010000066.1 GCA_019307645.1 Deltaproteobacteria bacterium | reverse complement strand
CCCCACAATGCCGGTCGTATACCCTGCGTCCCGCAGTACTTCGGCAATGGTTACCTCGCCGGGCGGAAGACCGCCGTAACTTTCAGGGAAAAAGACAAAATTAATACCCATCCGAATGGGATAACGACCGGTCAAAAGCCCGGCCCTGGATGGAGAACAGACCGGGGAGGCAGAATAAAACTCCGCAAACTTCATCCCCTCGCTGCCCATTCGATCAATACTGGGGGTTTTGATGTTGACTGCCCCAAAGGATTCAATGTCACCATAACCCAGGTCATCTGTAAAAATGAAAATGATATTCGGCCTGCTTGCCTGTAAGCTTCCCTGACCAGCATATGCGGAAGGGAGTATAAACAGGATGATTTTCAATGTAATGAGCAGTATTAGGGCTTTCATTTTAGGGATTCCATTTTTATAAAAAATAAAAGAGCAAAGCGACTTCATTCTTCGACGTTCGATGTTGAACGTTCAATGTTCGATGTTCATTTTTTATTTCTTCCTCTTTTTCCGGGTTAATATTGTACTCCAGTGTGCCTTGGTAATGACACCGTCACTCAGCCTTGTAAACCTTGCATAGAAGTCCCCGGAAATAGTTATTGCCGGCATAGTCGCACACTTCGGGGTTATCCGGAAGGATGGCGTCGATGTTCGATTCCCACACCCCAAAGAGGCTTGGTTCCGCTTCCGCCTTCTCCGGGAACCACCAGTATCCATCCGCATGAACCACGCTGGGGGGCATTCCCTCCAACAACCGCACCTTCTGTTTGACTCTTCCAAGTGGTGTCTCAATCCACGCCCAGTCCCCGTCACCAATGCCCTGCTCTCCGGCGGTCTCGGGACTGACCTGCACTACCGGATCCGGGTAGCGTTTTCTTATCTTGGCAAGGTGCCTGTGGGAGGAATGGTGAAATTCCCGAACTCTTCCGCCGCTGATGAGAATCAGAGGATAATCCTTGGCCATATCGGGCGTTGCGACCGGGCTCCAGGGAGGTTCCTGATACCCTGCCAGCGGATCATACCCAAGCTTCTTCAGCAGACTCGGGACCAGTTCCACCTTACCGGAAAAGGTGCCGAATCCGGCCTCTTCATACCGCTTGAATTTGGGAACAGGGAAGTACCCCGGACCACTTGCGAATTCCCGGAAGCTGACATTGGCCGGTGACAGCAGCTTGTCGAGCCACCCTTCCAGGGTATCGGGCCAGTGATCTACCTGCCCCAGCCGTTTGCCCAGATCGCACCACAGCTGGTAGTCATCCTTTCGCTCATGCTGCGGTTCAACCACCGCCTCACGTCCGAATTCGGTGCCCATCATTCCCCAATTGTTGCTCAGGTGAGGCCTTTCCAGGGCATCCGTTGCCGGCAGCACATAATCTGCAAGGGCACCGGTTGGTGTCAGGAAGTGATCCATGGACACATGCAGTTCCAGATTATCACTTTTGAAAGCCTCGTACGCATGCCTGGAGTTACCGATGGAGCACAGGGTATTGGTTCCCTGGTCGAACACGGCTTTGATGGGATAGGGTTCCTCTGTCAGGATCGCCTGCCAAACCGCATAAGGAGAGGGATAAATGAAGTATTGCGCGGCCCCCCACCCCTTGGGATAGGCACGGCTCATGGCCTCCCTGTAGAGAGTGAGTGCTTTCACAGATCCCAGGGAGCAGGTGTCAGCGCTCACATTGTCCCGCGTTCTCAGAGGATGGTTGATCTGGTTGTCCCAGTTGACTTCGTCCAGGAAAGCGGTAAAGTACGGCGGTTCACTGAACACACTGCCGCCTTCTTTGTCCAGGTTCCCGGTTATGGCCCGGAGCCAGCACTTTCCGAGAACCGAACTCAGTCCGGCCCCGTTGCCCAGATGACAGTTGGCAACTCCCCATGTCAGGGTTGCGGCAGGGGCATTGGCATAGAGCCTGGCCGCCTCGATAATCTTCTCGGCAGGCACCCATGTGATCTCCGCCACTTTTTCCGGCGGATACTGCTGAACCAGGGCCTTGAGTTCGTCAAACCCGGTGCACCATTTGTCCACGAATTCCTTATCATAGATGGCCTCGTTGATCATGACGTTCAGCATTCCCAGGACCAGGGCCCCATCCGTGCCGGGCCGGAGCTGCAGCCAGAGATCGGCCTCTTTGGCACACGTCGTGGGTCTCGGGTCCACCACCATGATCTTCATTCCTTCCGCCTGAGACATCTTATACCCATCCCACAGTCTGGGCTGTGACTCAGATGAATTCGCCCCCCACATGACCAGAACACCGGTTTTTTTCGGGTCCAGAAATGTGGCCCACCCGGCGATGGTATCGTAGCCGTACATGGCACATTCAACAGAGAACTCGGCCTCGCCGCAGTTCTTGCCCAGGTGGAAAAAGTTGGGCGTTCCCCAAAGATTACACCATTTCCAGGCCGCCGGATCACCCGGTCCATGGGGAGATCCCCCGAGGACAAGGACGGCCTCAGGCCCGTATTGATCGCGGATGCGCTCAAGCTTGGCGGCGATCTCATCCATGGCTTGTTCCCAGGATATGCGTTCCCATTTCGCCTCACCCCGCGCGCCGACCCTTTTAAGTGGATGGTTCAAACGTTTCTCGTGGTGGTGGTAGTCTACAGCATTGGCGCCGCGCACGCACAGATGGCCCATAACACTTTCGCCGTCCGGGACGACCTTTGCGACCCTGCCCTCATCAATATGGGCAATGATATGACACGCGCCTCCGCAGACCGGGCAGGTCCCCTTTCGGGTGATTGTGTCTGGCTTGTTACTCATGACTGTACCTCCTTCATTTCTATCAGCTCGACCATGACACCGCTGACCTTGTCATTGTCCAGGTAGGCCCACGAAACCCCGATCTCGGGCATGCTGTGCTGCCAGACCGGCTCGATACCCTTCTTGGCCCATTCGGCCAGTATACCGTCAAGATCTTCTACCGAAAAGCGCAAGTGATGCAGGCCTTCTCCTTTTTCTCTCAAAAACTCGCTGTGGGGCGTTTCTCCCTCCAGCACCTGAATGAGTTCAATTTCAATGGAACCCGACTGGAAGAACGCCATCTTCAATTTGCAGTCGCTGGGCTGTCCCCGGTAGAGGCACCCCTTGAGTTCAACCTCTGATACGTTGAAAGGCCCCCAGCCAAAGGCGGCGCTGTAGTTGGCAATCGCCTGGTCCATGTCTTTGACCACGATGCCCACCTGTTCAACCGGTGGGAGCTTCACCCCATTTGTCTTTTTTTCAACCATGTCTTTACCTCCAAAAGTGATTGTCTAGGACGCTGTTCGCCGTCTATAAAAATCTACATCAAGATCGTGCCCCCATCTACAACAAGTAAATGTCCGGTGGTGAACGCTGCGGCATCGGAAGCCAGGTATACAGCAGCGGCACCGATTTCCGAGGGTTTGGCGGATGTGCGCTCCAAGGCGCACGGTCTGGACATTGTGGCCAAGTCGTCCGGTTTGGTGGCTATGGCCTTTATTATCAGACCCTTTGACGGATGCCATCTACTGCCTTCACTGGTCTCCTCGTCAGGGTTCTCTGGGGTTGTTGTATAGGGACTTACGGCATTGACGGTTATCCCGTAGGGCCCCACCTCTTTGGCAAGCACCTTCGTGAACGTGTGAATGGCGCCTTTGGTGGTTGAGTAGACGACGAGCAGAGGATCGCCCACCAATCCTGCGGTTGAGCCAAGGTTGAGAATCCTCCCGCTTTTCTGCGCCATCATGTGCGGAAGCACCGCCTTTGTGCACAACAGCGCGCTCCACAAATTTAGATCAATTTCCTTTTTCCACTCCTCTGCCGTACTCTCCACAAAGGGCTTAAAATCCACGTTTCCACCCACATTGTTGACCAGCACGTCGATTGAACCGAATCTTTCCAGGGTTTGGTTCACCATGGCTTCAACCTCGTCGACGTTGAGCACATCGGTCCGCGCCCATAGGACATCCTGGGCGCCGAGTTCCATGGCTTCGGCCGCTACCTTCCGGCCCTGCACTCCGTCCCTTGCAGCGATAACAACGCTGGCCCCTTCGCGGGCAAACGCCAGCACTATGCCGCGACCTATGTTGGCATTGCCACCGGTCACGATCACCTTTTTTCCTGCCAGGCCAGTCTCCATCATTCACCTCCGCTTTCATATGGTTTTTGCACTAAAAAATTGGTAACGTTCAAATACATGCTCTTATGCGCGCGATTTGGCGAGAACGCCTCGGGTGGCATCCGCCGCTTTCACTGCTGCTTCCAGAGGCGACAACCCGTTCATCTCATCTGATATAACTTCAACACCGATCGGCGCTTGACAGTCAATGGTGTCCAGCGCCCTGAAGACACCTACCAGATCGATCACACCATCCCCCGGCAGTCGCCGTCCATGCATTGTTTCGTTCAAGATGTCCTCCTCCGGTTGGGCGGCGGCGTCACTGGTATGAATGGCAACAATGTCCTTGCCGGAGAGCGCAAGTAGATCATCTACACTGCCGCCGCTTCTAAAATGGTGCCACATATCCAGCACGATACCGCAGTTGGGGCAACCCGCTTGCCGCACGATCCGAAGCGCCGTTTCCATGTCCGGTATGCCGGACCAGGGCAAAAATTCAAGCGAGACCTTCAAGTCGTGCGGGGCGGCCCGGTCGCACACTCCGGCAAAGGCTTCTGCAACAAGGTCGATCTCCGGTATGGACTCGCCCACAGCCTGGTTTGCATTGAGATGCCCGGCGCCCAGGACGTCAGCGATATGATAGAAGAAGTCCTCGCCGTCAAACATGGCTTCATATTCTGAGGGTTCGGCTCCTGATGGCGATTTCGGGGACGGCAGCCAGGTTACCAGCGGGTCCAGTTCGTAGATGATCAGGTCGTGATCCTCGAGCATCAATTTCATGTCCAGGTCACTGAGGCCCTGCTCACGGGCGCCTTTATAATGCTGCGGCCAGATAGATATGCCTCGGTATCCTCCGGCTGCCGCTGCTTCTACCAGCTCCCTGAAGCCGGCGCCGGAAATTGTGCCAACGCATAGATACAAGTCATCGTAATCCAAAATATGTCACCCTCCTTTCGCTTTAGGAAGTGGCAAGCTTGTCCCGGCCATCCATCCGCCGTCAACAATCAATACTGTCCCGGTTACAAATGAAGCGTCGTCACCGGCCAGGTACAGCGCCGCCTGCGCGATATCCTCCGGGGTTCCGACTTTGCCCAGGGGCCACAGATGGCTGTATGCCTTTCGGGTTTTGGCATCCTCCGGGATAAAGCTAGACGTCATCGACGTTTCAATGAAGCCCGGACAAATGCAGTTAACCCTGATGTTATCAGTTCCATACTCAATGGCCATGGTCTTTGTCAGCTGGACAACCCCTGCCTTTGCAGCCGCATATGCGGAGACGTAAGGGGAGGGAGTGATGGCAGCCGATGACGAAATGTTGACGATAGCGCCTTTGCCCTGCTCGATCATCACCGGTATCGCGTACCTGGATGCAAGAAAGACGCCTTTGAGATTGATGCTCATGACACGGTCCCACTCCGCCTCGTCGATCTCGGCTGCCCGAACAGCCAATCCAGCAACACCGGCGTTGTTGAAAAGGATATCCAGCCGGCCGAACGTGTCGACACAGGCGTTAACCATTTTTTCAGCATCGGCCGCGCTGGAAACGTCCGTCTCAACAAAAACGGATTTCCCTCCCGTATCTTTTATCAGATTTGCCGTCTCATCTCCGCCAGTGATGTTTATATCAGCTACCACCACCGTTGCGCCCTCCGCCGCAAAGGTCATCGCGGCGGCCCGGCCGATTCCAGAGCCCCCGCCGGTTATCAATGCGACCCTGTCCTGCAATTTTTTTGTCATGCCTGCTCCTCCAATGCATTTGCTTTTTTTCAGCCTAACGAACCCTCCGGAAGAACTTGCGGATATCCCGGGTGAGCAATTCCGGTTCCTCCATAGCAGCAAAATGTCCGCCCGAAGGCATTTCAGTCCAGTGGATCAGGTTAAACTGCTTCTCGGCCCAGCTGCGAGGCACCTTGACCACGTCCATGGGGAAAATCGCACCCCCCACGGGGACATCACTTGTCCCAACACCAAGTCCCGCGTGTATGGCTTCAAAGTACAATCTCATCGAGGAAGTAATCGTCCCGGTCACCCAGTACAGCATGATATTGGTGAGGAGTTCATCTTTGGTGTATTTGCTTTCCACGTCGCCGTTACAGTCGCTCCAGACCCTGAACTTTTCAACAATCCACCCGGCAAGGCCGGCAGGAGAGTCGTTGAGTCCATATCCAATGCTCTGGGGTCTCGTGCACTGGATCTGAAAATAGCCCATCTCCTCGGCCTGGAACTTCCGGCTCTCCTCGATGTACTTCAGTTCACGAGGCGTAAGCCCCGCGGTGGGGTCCTCCACCCCGCCAGGAGGACCCGCTGCAACCAGATTGAGGTGAATGCCAATGCAGTGTGCAGCATCCACTGCGCCCATGAACGTAGATACCATGGCACCCCAGTCACCCCCCTGCGCACCGTAGCGGGCATAACCCAGTCGGGCCATCAGCGTTGCTTGAATTCCGGCGATTTGCTCCAGCCCCATACCGGGTTTCCCGGCCGCATCAGAAAATCCGTATCCGGGCAATGACGGGCAAACCACGTGAAAGGCGTCTTGGGCCTCCCCACCGTGCGCTACCGGGTCTGTGAGCGGGTCAATGATCTTCGTGAATTCAACGATAGACCCGGGCCACCCGTGGGTAATAATCAAAGGGAGTGCTTCGGGCTCCCTGGAGCGGGCGTGAATGAAATGGATGTTCAAACCATCAATCTCCGTTGTGAACTGAGGAAAGCGGTTGAGTTCAGCCTCCCGGGCGCGCCAGTCATACTTGTCCTTCCAGTACCCGCAAAGTTCCTTTAAGTAGGACAGATCGGTTCCATAGGACCAGTTCTCGTCATTGACCTCATCTGGCCACCGTGTCCGGGCGAGACGATCACGCAAATCTTCAAGGGTCGCTTCAGGAACATCGATTTTAAATGGCTTGATATCTTCGTTCATTGACTTCCTCCCTTTCTTGCCCTATGGCATTTCGATCAACACCTTAATGGCCTTTTCCGAATTCAACTGGGTTGCGAAGGCCTCCTTTACCTCTTCAAGGGGGAATATCTGGGTCACGAGGTCATTGGTCTTAATGGTGCCGGCCAGTATATGCTCTAGCGCTTTATCCCATCGTTGCCCGCCACAGCCACGAACGGTTATGTTACGAAACTGGAACATGAGCTTTGCGAGGTCAGGGGCCAGTTCAAGATTCTGCTCGAAAATGCCCACCTGCATGACCTTTCCAAAAATGCCGCTCACTTGTGGCACCTGGCAAAAGGCTGCCACTGATCCCGAGCATTCAAAGATTACGCCCGCCATTTGGCCGGTGGTAAAATCAGCGACCGTTTCAAAAAGGTCTGTTTCCAATGGATTCAAGACAAGATCAGCGCCAAGCTTTTGCGCCATTTCCCGTCTAAAAGCCGAGGGCTCGCTCACAATAACCTTAGCTGCTCCCGCAGCCTTGCATGCCTGGATGATGCCCAGGCCGATCATACCCGCTCCGAGCACTGCTACGATATCGCCCTCACTGATACGGGCTTCCTCCACAGCAAAACAGGAGATAGATATGGGTTCAATGGTGGCGGCTTCATTCCAAGTCATACTCTCAGGGATTTGAAAGACCAACGCGCCTGCCATGGGTTTTGGCACTATCACATATTCGGCGATCGCCCCGTCCAATCCTTCTCCGGGGACTTTCGGATTCGGGCAGAAGCCTTTTTCATGACGGCACCAATAACACTCTCCGCAATCACGGAGCCCGGTTCCCACAATTTTGTCACCGACTTTCAAGCCCTCGACAGCGGAGCCCTTCTCCACAATTTCGCCGCTGAACTCATGCCCCGGGATGATGGGTTTCTTCGTCGTGGGATCTCCAGCCCTGTAATAGTGAAGGTCAGTACCGCATATGCCACAGGTCTTTACCCGGACAAGGATCTCATCGTCACTGATAGTGGGATCTTTGATATCTTCTATTCGTATATCTCCCGGGCCATAGATCAAAGCTGCTTTCATTTTAATGCCACCTCCTTTGCTAAATCAGAACGATAAAGGATCAACTTTCCCTCGGTTTCACTAGAAGGCTGTCCGAGAATGCCCTTTTCCCCAAACTCTTCGTCATACCCGAAAAAATTATCCTCGGAATATCAACTATATGCCTGTGGTAATTTTTTCGGGCATTCCTCGATTTTGGAAAAAATTGCTATTCTCGGACA
>JAFDJF010000551.1 GCA_019307645.1 Deltaproteobacteria bacterium | reverse complement strand
CATTTGACGCTTCCCCCCATCAGAAAAAATTGCGGCCCACGGCCTGTATTAAGGAAAAAATATATGTTGTTCAGTTTGATATAGATTTTTTTGTATAAATTACATTCTAGCATAAAAGTTGTCGAGCTTTTCCAACGGATTAGATCACATTCTGCTTCATAAACCGGTTATTCATTCAAACTATAAATAGTATCACAACACTCATCTCCAGCTGCAACCGTCCGGGTAATCTCCAGTTTAATACGATCGTTGACCGCCTCCTTAAAATATTCCAAATCAATGGCCATCACGGCTTCACACAGCTCCCGCGAAGTATTTTCCAGGCCAAACGGACAACGGGTGCCTTGAATCCGAAACTGCTCATTCGAGACAGCCACTACCTTTGTCTCAGAGGGATCAAAACTCTTGGCAAATGCGGCGGCTACGGTTGATAACGAATTATCGAGCAGCTTCTTTTTTATCTTGGATCCCAACAAGGTTCCCTGTTTACCACAAACATCCCGAATCAACGGCAACGCTTCCCGTCCGAATTTACTATAAACGGCTTTGATCAATAACCCCTGTGCCTCAGTCGGATTCTGCGGCAGTTTGTCATGTTCTGTCTGTCCCATCTGATAATCCTATCTATGAGAATATCTATCGTTCGACCAGCTCCGGATCGCCTGGTCGCTCTGTATCAATATCATCCTACGCGCAGTGGGCAGGCAGCGCTGGAATCCATACTATTGATCTATCCGGCTTCCATCACTCGTTCATCACAACCGCGTTCCCTACTCAGATTCGCCCTTTTGCCCACCCATCATCTCTTCCATATACATCTCGAAAATACTTTTTTCTTCATCCGGCGCATACTGAGCAAGAATCCATAGATGGACTATTTTAAGAGCACCATTGTCATCGGTTGTCAGCTGATAGTGGGCGGAAAACCCCATCTCCCGGATCACTTTCCCTGTTGCCTTTTTTTTTTTTTTTTCTTTTAGCAAAACAGCGACCATGCCATGGGCCTCATCAATAATAAAATGCTCCGGGGTCAAGGTCTCCTGAATGCTCTGATGAGATGAAGATAATAAAAGAAATTCTTGAAAATTGTTTTCTACTACTTCACCCGTATAAATGTTCACAATTAAATTCGGTGCATAATAGTCCGACATTTGATAGTTATTTTCAGGATCCTGAGCGATGGTACTGTATGCTAGAAAGTATTCTTCCATGAAACGTTTGATATGTTCCCTATTGAATTTCAAAGTTGACCCCTTTCTTGGTATTTCTTTCAAACGGATGGAGCGATTGAAACCAGGGATAACAGTACTGTTTTCACGTTCATGTGAATGATCCGCTCGAACATGCAAACCCTAATTTTCGCTTGCTGGGATAATCGGTAACAGCAAGTGCGAATCACCCAAGTGAATCTTATGAGTTACGGTTTGCATGAATGGCAGCATGTAAACGCCCCAAGTGCCGAGCCTGCTCAGCAAGTCATCCTGGTTTCTGATGATTAACTCAAGCGAATGTCCCTGCTTGAAAACGTTGGAGGTCGGCATAAGTGCGATCGCATACCGAACTTTCTCGCCCACGGGAACGGGAACCCCATCCTGACGTGGATGAATGGGAGAAAATGGCTTGGATTTCTCTTCGTCGAGTGCCCTGTGTGCTGCTTTCAGATGACCTGAGCTAAGCCACTGCTTCTCGCCATCAGGACTAACATCGACTAAATCTACCATCCAATTTGTGTCGTCCTTGTCTATTGAGGCATCCAGATATAAAGCGATGGGGCCAGACATTTCGGTATCCCGTTCAAAGGGCTCCGTTTTGTAATTCAGGGAGTAGACCTTTGGATCATCATAAGGAGCTGGTTGCGTGAAGCTGTCAGGATCTGGCGCACCTTCGACATTGTCGAACGATAAACTCCCTTGTGGGTGTAGGTACAGTTTTTCCCAACGGGTTCTCGCCAAGGGCCACTCGTTCTCGAATCGCCATTTATTAACACCCATCACAAACATCTTAATCGGTGGCTCATCCATGATCCCCGTATCTATGCCCTTGAGCCAATGGTCATACCAGCGCACGATTTCATCATGAAAGTCTGTGTAAGGCCGATCTGGAAAGCCTGGCGAATACACGATCAGTTTTCTGTCTTCCGGCGGGGTGCTGACATTTTCGTAAGCCTCCAAGGTTGCCCAGAGATATAATCGCGTGACCCAAGGCGCGCCGATGTACATCGGCAATGTTATCTTGTCGATATCCATAGACTGGCCGACATTCTGCGGTCCTGGTCTCGGGTGGAAGGAACTCAGCAGGGAATCAAAAGTGAACGGGGATTTCATCGGATATTTTAAGTAAGAATAGAACTTACTGTTGTATTTGATATCAGGATGATTGAGCGCTTCCTCAAGCAAAGCGTCCAATTGTTCTCTGGGGAGCCCCTGCAGTGCAGGCTCCACAGGGCTGTATGGATAATTCGGCGTAACAAAGGCACTGTCATTGCCGTGTCTGCCGAAAAAGATATGGTAGGTTAGTGTGTCCCACATCCCGTGAAAGTGATCACCAGTGCCAGTAATTGACTCGCACGGATGTATTGCTTTGAGCGCCGGCGGTGGATTCTCGGCTATACCGATCTGCGACATGGAATAAGACGATGGCCCCATCATTCCCACGTTACCGTTGCACCAAGGCTGATCAGCAATCCACTCTATCATGTCGTAGATATCCGCCGCTATCAACGGCATCCCAACACCATGATCTCCGTTCGTGCCTGCACCTTCCGAATCGCCGAGTCCGCGTGGATCAGGAATAACATGCACATAACCTCTCGGCACCGTGTACATATAATTTCCGGCTTCCATCGTTCCATCACAAAATGGACTCTCATA
>JAFDJF010000065.1 GCA_019307645.1 Deltaproteobacteria bacterium | reverse complement strand
CCCTGTCTTGCAAAAAGCGTCTCAGCACAGTCAAGGATACGATCATAGGTATCAAATTCTTTCTTCTTTTGATTCATTTGTCTGTAACTGGTCAGGTTCAGGGTTCAAGGTTCACGGTTAATCCCGATTTTATCGGGATTTTCTTCATGTTTCCAGAGCGACATCGCGTGTTCCTTGCTAAAGATCCACTTTATCAATCATTCGATTGATAAGATAGGCTATATTACTATACTCGTCAAGAAAAAAAACAATTTAATCTGATTTTTCCATAAGAACGGAAAACTTTGGCATATTGGAACATATTCCCAATTATTTCAGTATATTACATATTTCTTCTTGACACGGTATAAAAGCGCCACGATAGTATTGGGCAACACAACTTCAATATAAATTCGCCAGAAGTTGTCATCTGGAATGAATAAAATCTGGAGGTTCTAATCTATGAGTAAAAAACATGAGGTCGTAATTATTGGTGGGGGTCATAACGGTCTGACTGTTGCCGGCTATTTGGCAAAAGCAGGTGTTGATGTGGCCGTAGTTGAAGCGCTGCCTGAGGTCGGTGGTTCGGTAATATCTCCTGAACTGGCCGCACCCGGCTTCAAAACAGATATCTGTGCCATATGGCACGGGTTTATCCAGCCGAATCCGCTTATCCTGCATGATGAACTTGAACTGAAATCCAAATTCGGGCTGGAATATCTTATTGCTGACAACCAGTTCAGTGTGCTGTTTCCTGATGACCGCTATATTACACTTCATCGTGATGTTGATAAAACATGCCAGTCCATAGCAAAATTCTCTGAACACGATGCCGAGGCATACAAGAAGTTTCACGACTGGACCGCAAAGCTACTCGATCTGCTGACACAGGGCATGTACAATCCGCCTGCCCCTTTCGGGACACTGGTTTCACTGCTGGATCAGAGCGATGAGGGAAGGGATTTGCTCAGATCATTGATGATCAGCGGGATTGATATCTGTGACGACTGGTTTGAAAGCCCTGAGCTCAAGTCTGCTTTGACCAAGTTTTCTGCAGAAAACCTTGTTCATCCGCGGGCCAAAGGAACAGGGATTGTCCTGTTTGTGTTTATTCCGCTCACTCACAAGTATGGCGGTGGTATCCCGAAGGGGGGCTCCGGTGTGTTAAGTGAGGCCATGGAGAAATGCATCCTGCATCATGGCGGTACAATATATACAAATAGTCCGGTTGAAAGGGTTATTGTTTCAGGGGGAGAAGCCAGCGGTATTGTTTTGAAAAGTGGTGAAGAGATTACTGCCACCAAGGCGGTTATTTCCAACCTGAATGCCAAACAGATCCCGAGCCTTGTTGGGGAAGACAACGTGCCCGGACGTTATGCCAGGAACCTTAAGAATCTCAAACTATCCGCTTTTAGATCAATCGGCCAGGGCTATGCCCTTAATGAAGCCCCCAACTATACTGCCGGTGATGAGATCAATGAATCCTTCTTTGTTGAATTTGCCACATCACCCTATGAAAAATTCCTGAGAATCTTTGATGACATGGAATATGGCTATCCGTCTGTAGAGATCCCCGGGGCATGTTGCCAGACGGCCCTTGACCCCACCAGGGCACCTGAAGGCAAGCACACACTGGATCTGTTCCACTACACACCCTACGATCTTGCAGAAGGGGGCGCTGCCGGATGGGACGAAATCAGAGAGGAAATTGCGGATGGAATTCTGGCAACACTCCAAAAACATACAACCAATATGGGGGGCGAGAACATCATCGGCAGGGCAATAGAGACACCGCTGGATCTTGAACGCCGCAACCCAGCCATGATCGGCGGTGACTACTGCCATCTTGGAATGTATCTCAACCAGGAACTGGGGAATCGTTATCTGCCGGGATGGGACTACCGTACACCGGTTAAAAAATTCTGGATGTGCGGGCCAAGCTGCCACCCGGGGATTGGTGTTACCGGAGGCGGACGGGCAGCGGTTCAGCCTGTAATGGAAGACCTGGGTATTGATTTTGAGCAAGTAATCAGTTGACAGGGCTTCAGGGGGTGAGAAGGGGAGAGGGAGAGAAGTTGAGAAGTTAAGAAGGTGAGAAGGGCAGAAGGCATGGGGCAGAAGGTGAGAAGGGTAGAGCATGGGGCAGAGGGCATGGGGCAGAAGGTGAGAAAGTGAGAGGGTAAGAAGTTGAGAAGGGAAACTGTAAATGGCGCAGCGTAATCCAAAGTATCTGTGGCTTGCTTTCATTGTTCTGTTGCTCCTTTTGTGGTTCAACCGGAATGATCTCTTTGTAACTTTGCAGGCATCACCGAACGCAGAATCACTCGACTTTAACCGTCCTGAAAATGATTCTGCAGCCCGGCCTGTCATTGTCTCTGCAGACGAAAAAATTAACATGGAGGTCTTTGAAAAGGTTCACCCGGCAGTTGTGAACATTGCAACAACAACTCTCAGTATGAATTTCTGGATGGAAATCATTCCGAGGGAAGGCCAGGGCTCAGGTTTTATTATTGACAGAGAAGGCTATATCCTGACCAACAATCATGTTGTCGCCAAGGCCCAGAAGATTATCGTAACCATGGCCGACGGCAAAAAAGTCTCCGCATCTCTCGTGGGCAGGGATCCGGCTTCCGACCTGGCCGTGATAAAGATTCCGCGTGAACACGTCAATGGCATAGCCGCACTGGGGGATTCTGATACAATCAGGGTGGGACAAAAAGCGATCGCAATAGGAAATCCGTTCGGTCTTTCCCACACGCTTACCACCGGTATCATCAGCGCACTGAACAGGGGCATCAGGACCGAAGAAGGCCATGAGATTGATGACTTGATCCAGACCGACACGGCCATTAATCCCGGGAACTCAGGGGGGCCTCTTCTCAATTCCAACGGAGAGGTTATCGGAATTAACTCGGCCATATACAGCAGTTCAGGCGGGTATCAGGGGGTGGGATTTGCCATACCTTCCAACCAGGCCAGGTACGTGGCGACGCAGTTGATCCAATCCCGCAAAGTGGCCAGGCCCTGGCTGGGAATCACCGGCTTCCCCGTAAATCCTGAGCTTTCAGAGGGGCTGGGCCTGGGTGTCCAACAGGGCATACTTGTGGCTGGAGTTGTTAGAGGCAGCCCCGCTGCTCAAGCGGGATTACACGGAGGAGACAGGGAGATAATCTACAGAGGTGTAAGGCTCCCCGTGGGAGGGGATGTTATTGCCCGCATTGATGAACATGAAGTTGCAGACATGAAACAGGTGGGACGCCTGATAAACAAACTCAGAATTGGCCAGACCGTGACGCTGAATATTTATCGAAATGGTCGGCCCATGGAACTGAAAGTATTATTAGCAGAGAGACCATGAAAATATTTGATGATATGCATGCCTTTTTGTGGACCAACCCGCAGGCAAACAACTGCAACACCTATTTCATAGACGGAGAAAAAAAGATTCTTGTGGACCCGGGACATCACCAGCTTTTCGGGCATATTCGTGACGGCCTTTCCAGGCTTTCCCTCGCCCCTGAGGATATCGACCTCGTCGTCATCACACACGGCCACCCGGATCACATGGAAGCCATCAAGATATTTGCCGGCACGTCCACTTCAATTGCCATTCCTGCAATCGAGATGGATTTTATCAGAAATCTCCCCGCCCATCTGGCAGACGCGCTCGGGGTCGCTGACTTTGAGCCTGATATCCTGCTTCAGAAAGGAAACCTCAAGGTGGGAAATGTGAACTTTCAGGTCATCCACACTCCCGGTCATTCGCCAGGGTCAATTTGTCTATACTGGCCGGAAACAAAGGTCCTGCTTACAGGCGATGTGGTCTTCAATCAAGGCATAGGCAGGACCGACCTGCCCGGAGGCGACGGAGAAAAACTTAAAGAAAGCATCAACATGCTATCCAGCCTTGATGCGGATTACCTGCTTACCGGCCACGGAGACATTGTCTCCGGCCATGAGCAAGTGAAAGCAAATTTTGAGGAAATAAAGAGGGTCTGGTTTGCATACATTTGATCTTTTGCCGGCATGAACCCACCATGGACGACACAGGATATCACGGATGAAAAAATTCATTCCCCAGCAGATTCCACCCATAGATTTCGACCTGCGACAGCTGGAAATATTCCTCAAAGTTGTTGAACTTGGAAGCTTTTCAAAAGCTGCAGATGCTGTTTACCTGGCTCAGGCCTCTGTCAGCGAAAGAGTTGCCACTCTTGAAAAGATGGTCGGGACCAAACTCCTGGATCGTCTGGGCAGACAGATCGCACCTACCCGGGCCGGCGAACTCCTTTACAAGCATGCCCTTCTGCTGCTGGACATGAAAAGGACGGCATCCCTTGAAATGCAGGATTTCCTTGGTCTCAAAAAAGGGTCGATACATTTGGGAGGAAGCACCATTCCCGGAGAATACATCCTGCCGAAAGTTGTCAAAAACTTTCGCGAAAAATACCCTCTCATGACAGTCACATTGACTATTTCCGACTCAAGTGAAATCGAAAACCACGTCCTTGAAGGCAGTTTGGAACTGGGAATTGTAGGGTCAAAGAGTGTTCACAGGACCCTTATACGGAATGACCTGTGGCAGGATGAACTGGTACTGGCCGTTCCGGCCCAACACCGCTGGGCAAAAAAGAAAGAAGTCTCAATTAAGGAGCTTTCCAAAGAACCTTTTATCATGAGGGAACTGGGTTCCGGCACCCTGAAGATCTTGGATGACTACCTCAGGGCCTCCGGAATAAAAGGGATAGAATCACTTGAAATCACCGCACGCTTCGGCACATCCACGGCTGTCAAGGAGGGCATAAAGACAGGGCTGGGAGTGTCCATACTGTCGGCAAGGGCCCTGAATACGGAACTTGAAACCGGGGTACTCAAGGCCCTGAAAGTGAAAGGGCTTTCCATGTCCAGAAAATTTTATCTGATCAGAGACAGGAGACGGACGACTTCACCGCTGTGTCAGGCAATGATAGATTTTCTGCTTACGAATGGCTGAGTTGTCGCTTGACACCAGCCGAAGCTCTGTGTTAGTAAAAAACGCTTTGTGAAGATTGCCTTGTTCTACCTATAATTAGGATTATCGATTTTTAACTACCTGGCATCATTAATAAAGATTTCTTTATGTGATGTAACTACCCAGGTTCAAGGTTCACGGTTCACGGTTAAACGCAATTTTATCGGAATTTTCTTCATGTTTCCGGAGCGACATAGTGTGTGCCTTGGACTTTGTGTGCCAAACCGTTTAGTATCTCAAAAAGCGGATAAACAGAGTATTTGTCTAAAGAATAGAGCCCCTCATTCATTGTATTAACCTTGAACCTGAGTAGTTACGTCAGCTTAAACCATTTTTACTGAAAAACCCAAAAACGCTTATTTGAAAGGAGCTAAGAGATGAAGTTATTTGAACCGATTAAATTTGCCGGTCTGGAAGCAAAAAACCGCATTATGTTCCCACCCATGGTATCAAGGCGGGCGACGATGGATAATTTTATTACTCAGGATACCAAAGACCTTTACATGGGACTCGCCAAGGGCGGGGCCGGTATTGTTGTTGTAGAGATGACTTTTATCTTTCCATCGATGCCGCTTCTTCTGGCCATCTATGATGACGCGCATACGGAAGGTTTCAAGGAGATGCTGGACGACATTCATAAAGAAAGCGATGCGTTGATGTTCATTCAGCTTGGTGATGCAATTCCCGGTGTTACAAATATTGAGGAAGTAAAGCCTGAAATGATTGAAATGTTCATCGGCGCCTTCATTAATGCGGCAGTCAATGCCAAAAAGGCAGGTTTTGACGGTGTCGAAATTCATGCGGCCCATGGTTACATGATTTCAGGTTTCCTTTCCCACAGAAACAAAAGGAAAGACGAGTACGGAAAGACACTTGAGGGCAGGATGCTGCTTCTCACGAGAATCATTGAAGGGTGCAAACAGGCATGCGGTGAGGACTACCCCATAGCAGTCAGGATTAATGGTGAAGAATTCATCGTGGGCGGCAATACATTAAAACAGACCACCAAGATTGCGCCGAAACTGGCAGACATGGGCATCGCCTACTTAAGCATTTCTGCCGGAGGAAAAATGCAGGATGCATGGAACGTCATTGACACACAGCTTAAGTTCCCCTATCCCAAACCAGGCCCATGGCCCAATGTTGAAGGATACAGTGGGCACCGGTGCGTTCCGCCTAATTATATGGTGGACTGCTGTAATGTCTTTCTTGCTGAAGCAATCAAAGAGTCCCTCGTCGAAGCCGGCCATGCTGATCTTCCTGTGATAACCGCAGGTAAAATCAGGACACCGGATCAAGCTGAAAAAGTTCTTCAGGCCGGAAAAGCCGATATCATCGGGCTTTGCAGACCTATCATGTGTGACCATGAATGGCCGAAAAAGGTACAGGAAGGAAGACTTGATGAAATTCGCAAGTGCGCTTACTGCAACTACTGCATGGAAAGTGCACGGCTGGCAAACCCGAATACCTCATGTATTAAGTGGAAAAAGGAAGGAATCGTAAATTAAGCAATCTGGATCTTCTCCAATTTAGTTGGTGATTCTATAAGGATTCAAGGGTTCCAGGGTTCTAGGGTTCAAGTGGAATGCTGAAAAATTGTAGAGACTTAAAAATTTGGCAAGAGTCCTATCAACTATGTCTGGAGATTTATAAGTTAACGAAAATATTTCCTAAAAATGAGGGATTTGGCTTTACCTCCCAAGTGAAAAGGGCGGCCCTCTCTATCCCGAGCAATATTTCAGACGGGTGCAGGAGAAAAACTCCCCAGAATATTTCAAAAATCATTAGAAAATAAACACTTGAACCCTCGAATCCTGGACCCCTTTCTCCCATCAAAACCATGACCCTGTACCAGGTTGTCCCGGTACAGGGTCTTTGTCTTCCCATTGCTCACTCCAAGGGGTTATGAAATTCCGACTTCCATATCAGCCCTTTTGTCAACCCAGCCTTTCCATCGCTTACATGCTGTATAGTAACCCCTTCTGGCCCCGTCAAAACAGTGGTTGCAGTACATGCACTTGACTATATCTTTTGCCCTGCGTTCTTTTGCTTTGTTGGGCCATTCATGGTCACACAAGATGGCTCTGCATACGGCGACCATATCTGCCTGCTCATTTTCCAGAATTTCGTTGGCGAATTTCGGGGTCGGAATCTTGCCGGCAGTAATGACAGGGGTATCAAAACCAGCCTTTCTCACATGCTTTCGGATATCCTCCGCAAGATAAACATTTGTCCCATCATGCATATAATTCGGCGGAACACAGCGGTGTCCGCTGTATCCCTTGGCGTCATCCCACGGGCCCGGTTTTGGGTACGGAAAACACAGCACTGTATCCATCACATGCCATGCGTCCTGATTTTTGCCCCCCACTGAAAGGCTGATGTAAGCGACGCCTAACTCTGCCAGTTTCGCTGCAATCCTGCGGGTCTGATGAAGGGTGTTCCCGCCAACAATAAACTCGTCGGCATTAATCCTGACACCTATCGGATAGTCGTCTCCGCAGACTTGTTTGCATCCCTGGATCGTCTGGGTTATAAGGCGCATCCTGCCCTCAAGGTTTTTGCCGTATTCGTCCTTTCTCCTGTTTCGGTGCGAGAGGGAGGCAGCAAGGAAATAGCCATGGGCGCCATGTATCTCGATACCGTCAAAACCCGCCAGTTTGGCCCTGCCGGCCGCGGCCATGAAGGAACCGGTAAAGGCTTCAAACATTTCAGTGGGCACTTCTTCAATATTCACCATACCCGGCAGATGGTCACCAACCTGTATTACAATCTTGGCATCGCTTTGGGAATGAACTGCGTCAACCAAGGCCTTGAGTCCCGGGATACAGGCATCGTGGTGTATGCCGAGAAGCGTCATCTGAGGGGGCCAAATGGATGCAAATTCTAACACCACTATCCCGGCACCTCCTTTTGCGATACTAACGTAAAGATCAATCAAATCCTCCGTCACAAAACCGGTCTGCCCGGCAGCCCTTTTGGATACCATGGGCGGAAACATAATACGGTTTTTTAACTCCATGCTGCTAACATTTATCGGTTCAAATAACTTCATTTCCTGTCTCCTTACTTTAAAAGATATTGACTGTAAACGTTGGGGTTTCCTTTCAACAGGCCAGTGCGGCAGGCTGACGAAACCTGATCTTCCCTCATTCAGTATTAAGAACCCGGGAGTTCATAATAATCCGGCAGGTCCAAACGACCTTAGGGCTCGCGCAAAAATGAAGGCAGGAACCCCGCTTCAAAGGGGTTGGATTGGACCGTAAGTAAGCTAAAACT
>JAFDJF010000550.1 GCA_019307645.1 Deltaproteobacteria bacterium | reverse complement strand
TGAAATAACCAAAGAAGAGGCTAAAGAAATACTGAGGTTATGTGAGGAAGAAGGCCTGGTTCACACCGTCAGTAACACTCGCGCCGGAGGAAATATCATATGCAATTGCGGTGATGATTGCTGCGTCAATTGGCCAGGAGCCGTGAAACAGGATACGAAATTCGCCGCTCCAAGTCGCTTCACCGCATCAATCGACGCCGACCAGTGCACGGGCTGCGAAGCCTGTATGGACCGGTGCTATTTTGAGGCAATTGCCATGGATGAGGAAAAAGAGAAAGCATTAATCAACGGGGAAAACTGTATGGGATGTGGGCTTTGTGTGGTGGCCTGTGAATTTGGTGCCATAGCACTGGAGGAAACAAGATCCCAGGATTTTATTCAAGACTAGCGAAGTTTCTCTTTAAAAACTTATGGTAGCTCGCCACTCGTCTCAGAGCCCTGCATGCTCTGGGTAGGGAAGGATAGGCCGTGATGCCGCCTTCTCTCAGAAGACGGATACAACTCTCAGCCTCACTGAGATAGCCTTGATCCGAAATAGCCACGACTATGGGTTTGCCAGCAGGGAAGTCTTGATTAAAATCCTTCAGCCCCTGTACGAGTGCCGACACACGGCTCATTCCGTCTCCATATAAACTGGGTGAAAAGAACCCTCGATTCAGTGCCAAGATGGCAACATCTACAACAGGATCGGTACTGAGCAGTTTAAGTGTTTTGCGCAGGTTTGAAGGGTCCCCGATTAGAGAGGGTGCATCCATAGGATTCGCCAGTCCCTGATTTACGAGGGAAACGAGTTCAGAAAAACCAGCAATCGTCTCCGGGGACAGGGCCGGCACTTCAACGCCCTCATTGGCGCAGATATCCCCATTCATTACGGTGTTACCACCGCCTATCCCGAATACCGCGACCTGCGTACGTGTTATGGGGTTAATGTTCAGCAATGTCATGACTGCTTCACCCATTTCCTCCAGTGAATCCACTTTTATGGCGCCCGTCTGTTTAAAGAAGGCATCCCAAATCTTTTCATCCCCTGCCATGGCACCCGTATGGGATGCGGCTGCCCTGGCCCCTGAACTGGACAACCCGCCTTTCAGAATAATGACCGGCTTTACAGAATTGATTTCCCTGACAAGCTCCATAAATCTATTGCCGTCCCTGATGCCCTCAATATACATACAGATAATCCGTGTTTCAGGATCAGTGGCAAAGTACTCTAGATAATCCGGCGCATCCAGCGTGAGGCCATTCCCATAACTTATCACTGAGCTGAAGCCAAACTGGAGAAGAGGACCCAGGAACAAAAATACTTCCGCATTGCCCCCGCTCTGAGAGATGAATGCCACGGGTCCCTGTTTGAGTTCAACCTTTTGAAACATCTTCATATTGGCAGACGGAATATGCAGGCCCATGGAATTGGGTCCAATAACCCGAAGCCCGCCTGTTATGGCAATATCGCGCAGCCGGTTTTCAAGTAGTTCCCCTTCAGGCTCTCCGGTTTCACCGAAACCTGATGTACAGATATGGACGTTAAAGGCTTTTGCAGTCACACAATCCTCGAGCACTTGAGGGACCACCGGGGCCTGTACCGTGATGATGACGAGATCCAAAGGCTCAGGCACAGAAGTTACATTCGGGTACGCCTTAACCCCGTCTATATCACTTGCCTTGGGATTTATGGGATAGATACGTCCGCGGAACCCCGACTCCCGGAACATGCGAAAAAGCATATACCCGTCATAGCCGGGGGCATGACCGGACAAATCATCTCGCCGTTTACTTGAGATTCCGACAATAGCTATTGTTTTGGGTGGGATTCCCTCACCAAAACTGGGAATCTGATGCATAAAAAACCTCCATATCTATCCCGGGTTTTGAAGAAAGGACCTAAGGGACTGGGAATAAATAACTCATCGTTTTCGCATCCCTGCTTCAGGCCATCTTTAGCCGCTCCTCATTCACAAAATCCTCAAATTAGCTCTGCTAGTTCTGCGGTTTTGTTCAATCGGATCGACTAAACCTGACCTAAATCAGAGCGCGAATTCCGACGACTTATTTATTTCCAGTCCCTAATACAACTCCCGGTGATAAAACAAAATGTCATTATTGAAGAGTCTGGCCAGGGTAAGGGAAGTAAAAAACGATCGGGCTATGGAGCATCTGAACTTGATTCCCCGTTTAAAACAAATAGTGCATCCACAGCAACAGGCGCTCCATTGAGGATTTTCAGAGGATTGATATCAATCTCGCTTATGTATTCATAGTCCACGCCTATCTGACCCAATGTTACAAGAATATCCGCCAGTGCCTCTCGATCCACCGGTGGCTTTCCGCGAAAAGAATCCAGTATTTTTTTTCCTTTAATATCCCCCATCATTTCCATGGCGTCCCATCGCGTGAGGGGCGCAATGCGAAAAGTGACATCCTTTAGAATTTCAGTGAAGATTCCCCCGAGTCCGAACATAACACATGGCCCAAACTGGCTGTCTCGGGTTAGCCCCACCATCAGTTCTCGATCCCCTTTTATCATCTGCTGTACCAGAACCTCATTTACCCGGGACTCGGAACTGGAGGTTAGGCTTCTAAATGCCTTGCGAACCTCATCCTCATCCCTTATGTCCAGGGCAATCAAGTTTAGTTCTGTTTTGTGAGTAAACTCCGCGCCAGAGCCTTTCAGGGCAACCGGGTACCCGATGTCCCCGGCCGCGGCCACGGCTTCATCTTCGGTTTGTACCACCTTTTCCAGCGTGACCGGCACGCCGTGCTCAGCCAAAAACTGTTTTGACTCGTACTCTGATAACCTGCCAGCTCCCCTTGTCCTTGCCGCTTCGATAATATCCATTCCTCAATACCTGCTTTCTGTTGTTTATGAGTTGAATGTCTGA
>JAFDJF010000064.1 GCA_019307645.1 Deltaproteobacteria bacterium | reverse complement strand
TTTGATGGATCTACATTTGATGAACTTATAAAGTTTCAAAAAGATTTTGGTCTGGTGTCAGATGGCATTGTTGGCCCGCAGACCCTGGCTGTATTATATTTGATGAGATAAGAAAAAGGTGCACGGTACAGGGTGCACGGTATGCGGACACTACCTCATTCGTTAAACCTTATACCTTACACCTTAAACCTTTTACCTTACACTTTACACCTTATACCGCCCATAGATCGCCATGAGCTACATCCATAAAGCCCTGACAAAGGCCCAAAAACAAAAAGATTCTCAATATCAGCGATATGAGGGAGTCTTGTCACTGCAGGGGGGAAAAACGAACCGTTTTCCCCACAGGGCACGCTGGTGGGTTGGTCTTGTCATCATTGTAGGCATACTTGCATTTGCGTCATATTCATGGTTTGATTCGAAAAGCCAAAAACCCCTTGTGACCCAAAAGAATGAGCCTGAAAAACTAGTCAAGACATCTGTCAGACAAAAACCTGTTGCAGCACCTGTTAAGAAAAATGTCACAAAAAAAGCAAGCGCTCCGGATGCAAAAGGACTCTATGACAGGGCAAGGGCTTTTCACAAGAACGGACGTTTGATCAATGCCAGGCGATTGTACCAGGAGACGCTCAAAGTAGATCCCGGTTACGTGGACGCATTGAACAACCTGGGTGTTATTTTTATCCACGAAAAAAACTACGAAGCCGCCCGGCAAAACTTTGAAAAGGCCATCCGCATCAAGCCTGAACACGTGGATCCCTATTACAACCTGGCATGTGTTTACGCCCTTATGGGGGAAACAAAACCGGGCATCGCCCATCTCAAGAGGGCCTCTTCTCTAGACCGGGACGTGATAAAATGGGCCCGGGAGGATACTGACCTCGAAAACCTGCGGGGAATACCCGAGTTTGAGGAGATGATAAGGATTGAGCAATAAACATGTAACTACTCAGGTAGATAGACTGTAGGCATTTAGGCTGTGAGGTACCGCAGGAAGGGAACATGCGTGACCATACGAAACTCAGACTGCGAATCAAAAATTGTGGAAGCCGAGAAGGTTTTGGGCGCCCTGATTCGATCAATGCGCAGATAGCACAGGATTCGGAAACTTATCCCACGTTCCGCGGGACCTACAGCCTAAGCAACCTGAACAGTTACTAAAATATTACACTAATTGAGCGCGTATTGCCCCAATTAAAAGTGATAGACCTGTGAGGCACATAATCATGAGATTCAAAATGAAACAAAAATACAGCTTCTTCATTCTGCTGGTAATATTGTGGTTCATGGCAAACGGTTCCCCGGTCCAGGGCGCCCGTGTCGCCGGCGAGGAGGGCGTAACCCCTGTCACACCCGGTTCTGAACAAACGGTTCAAACACCGCCAAAACCTGTCGGGACAGAGCCGGCAGCAGTTCGTCCTGAAAGGAAGGAACCTGACCGGTCCGAACCAAAAAACAATAAAAAAGAAACGCAGGCCGGGGAGACAAAATCCCCTGAAGAAAAAAAGCCTGAAAAGCGTTATGTTACCATTGATTTTGACAATGTTGACATGGCCATATTTATCAAATTCATCAGCGAATTGACCGGCACGAACTTTGTCATCGATAAGGCGGTCAGCGGGAAAGTGACGGTTATTTCCCCAACCAAGATATCCGTGGAAGAGGCCTACAAAGTATTTGAATCTGTTTTGGAAGTGTATGGCTATGCCACTGTGCCGGCAGGTAATATCACAAAAATTGTACCGGCGGCCAAGGCAAAATCAAAAAACATCGAGACAAGGCTGAAAAGGCAGGCCATTTCCCCTGAAGACAAAGTGGTGACGCAACTGATCCCGCTGAGGTATGCTGATCCTAATGAGCTGAAAAAACTCTTTACGCCCTTTATTTCCAAAAACAGCCTGATTGTCCCGTATGCACCAACAGGCACCTTGATCGTCACCGATGTCCTGTCCAATATCAACCGACTGATCAAGATCATAGATGAAATCGATGTGGCGGGAATCGGAGAAGAGATATCGGTTATCCCCCTTGAATATGCAACTGCATCTGTCCTGACCAAATCCCTGAACACTGTTTTTCAAAGACGTGCGACAGCGGCCAAGGGAAAGAAAGGCCCCACAGGCGGAGGCGCTATCAGAATCACTTCTGATGAAAGGACAAATGCCCTGATCATATTGGCATCTGAAGATGATGCACGCAAGGTCAAACAACTTATAAAGCTGCTGGACACGGAAATCCCGCGCGGCGAAGGAGACATTCATGTCTATTATCTACAGAATGCCAATGCTGAAGATCTGGCTTCAGTCCTGAAAGCCATTCCTTCCGATCAGAAAGCGGCGGCCAAAAAGGGAAAGGCGCCTGTTATTTCCAAAGACGTCCAGATTGTGGCAGACAAGGCGACCAACTCGCTCGTGATCACAGCCAAAAAGAGCGACTACCTTGCCCTTGAAGGCGTGATCAAGAAGTTGGATATCCCCCGGCGAATGGTTTACATCGAAGCCCTTCTTATGGAAGTCAGTGTAGAAAAAGACTTTGCCGTTGGCGTGGAGTGGCGGATTGGAAAAGATATCGGCAGTTATCAGGGCAAAGACGTGGGGGCCTTTGCAGGTTCTACCGCGGCAACTAGTCAGATCCCTGCTAATCCTTTAGCAGGACTTCCACGCGGTCTTGCCCTCGGGGTCCTGGGAGAGAGCATTGAAATCGGCGGCATCACATTCCCCAGCATTCAGGCGTTAATTCGCGCTTATGAGGGGGATTCGGATGTCCACATCCTGTCAACCCCGCAGATCATGACAACCGACAATGAAGAAGCAGAAATCATCGTTGCTGACAATATCCCCTATCTGACCAGTCTGCAAACTTCAACAGCAGAAGTGGATTACAGCAACTACGAATTTAAGGATGTGGGGGTTACCCTCAAGATTACCCCACAGATCAACCAGGAAAGGTTTGTCCGCCTGAAAATATATCAAGAAGTGTCGCAGGTTGTCGCACAGCAGACCGAGGGACTTCCGACCACCCTGAAGCGGCAGACCAAGACCACCGTCGTCATCAAAGACGGCCATACAGTGGTCATCGGCGGTTTGATCGATGAAACATTGAGTCAGACGACTTCCAGTACCCCCTGTCTTGGAAATGTCCCCGTGCTTGGATGGCTTTTCAAATCAAAAGGGAATTCCGGAGACAAAACCAATCTTTACATATTCATAACACCGCACATTATTGAAAATCCGGAAGAGGCACAAGAGGTTTATGAAGAAAAAAGAGATGATATTGAAGGCATTAAAGAAGGCGTCATAAAGTTGTACAAAACACCGTGGTCAGACGGCCAGGAAGTGGGCAAGGAAGAGGAAGAGTAGATAAAAATTCTTGGTAACTACTCAGGTAGATAGGCTGTAGGCATTTAGGCTGTGAGGTACCGCAGGAAGGGAACATTCGTGATCATACGAAACTCAGGGCGTGACTACTCACGTAGTGAGGCTGTTCGCAAACTAATCCCGCGTTCCGCGGGACCTACAGTCTAAGCAACCTGAACAGTTACATTTCTTGTTATTAACTTTAGATCACTTTTACTTATGAAACCAATCGGCACAATATTATTAGAAACCTGCGGGCTTTCGGAGCAGACGTTAACCGAGGCGCTCAGGATCAAAGATGAAAAGGGAGGCCGCATCGGTGAGATCCTGATACGACAGAAGGCTATCCTGGAATCCGACCTGTTAAAGGCCCTGAGCATACAGCTGGGTCTGCCTTTTTACACGTCCCTCCCTCTCGAAGACTTTAGCACCGAGTTTACAGAAGAAGTCCCTATCCAGTTTCTAAAAAAATACAAAATGGCCCCGGTCTTAACCGATAAGGAAAGTTTTATTGCCGTGAATGATCCGCTGCTCTTTCAACCCCTTGACGACCTTCGTCTCATCCTGGGCTTTTCCAGCACAAATGTCGTGATAGCCTCTCGTTCGTCCATCCTTTCGGCCATCAATTTTGCCTATGACATGCGCAGGGACTCTGCCGAACAGGTCATCGAAGGCATGCATGAGGAAGACACCGATCAACTCTTTTCGGAGATCCGAGAGACAGACGATCTTCTTGATGATACAAGTGATGCGCCCATCATTAAACTGGTCAATCTGATGTTCTCCCAAGCCGTTAAAGACGGCGCCAGCGATATCCATATTGAACCCTTGCAGAAAAGGCTAAATATAAGGAGCAGGGTGGACGGGATCCTTTACAACATGCTCTCTCCACCAAAACATATTCAATCCGCCCTGATCTCACGAATAAAAATCATGGCAGACATGAACATTGCCGAAAAAAGGCTTCCCCAGGACGGCAGGATCGAAATCAAGATTGCAAATAAAAGCATCGATATCCGAGCTTCAACCATACCTACGGCCTTTGGTGAGAGGGTGGTTTTGCGTCTGCTTGATAAATCCAATGTCTTGCTCAGGCTTAGGGATATCGGTATGTCTGAAGACAGGCTGGTAGAATTCAATAAACTCATCAAATCCGCATATGGCATCCTTCTGGTCACCGGCCCAACAGGAAGCGGCAAAACCACGACACTTTACGGTGCCCTTTCCATAATCAATAACACCGACATCAATATCATTACCATAGAAGATCCCGTCGAATACCAGATCGAAGGCATCGGTCAGATCCAGGTCAACCCCAAAATTGACCTCACATTTGCCAGGGGTCTGAGATCAATTGTGCGCCAGGATCCTGACGTAATCCTTGTGGGTGAGATAAGGGATCTGGAAACCGCAGAGATAGCAATTCAATCCGCTTTGACCGGTCATCTTGTGTTTTCCACCCTTCACACCAATGACGCCGCAAGTGCAATTACGCGTCTTAATGACATGGGGATAGAACCGTTCCTGGTCACATCTTCCGTGATAGGCATACTGGCACAAAGGCTTGTACGCGTCATTTGCAACAACTGCAAACAGGAGTACACACCGGATGAAGAATCACTGTTGAGTGTCGGAATAACCCCTGAGATGGCTGACGGCAAAAAAATCTACCGGGGTACCGGATGCCCTGCCTGCCTCAATACAGGGTACAAGGGGAGGATAGGTGTGTTTGAACTGATGCACCTGGATGACACGATCAAGAATCTCATCTTGAAAACCTCCGATTCCAATGCCATCAAACGAATGGCTGTTGAACAGGGAATGATCACCCTCCGCCATGACGGTGCCCAAAAGGTATTTGACGGCATTACCACCATTGAAGAGGTCTTTCGGGTTACACAGCAGTAAGTGCCTCCACTCCTGTAACCACCCACCGATTTGCTTCACCCACGAGACTTCCGCCTGCAGAATCCCTGTCACAGAAAAAGACATATATGAAATCTTTTGCCATAATGTGGCAACAAATTACACGATAAAATGGTATTTCTTTTCCCATACCCATATCCTCTTAAAAACACGCAAAAATCATCAATGTTTTCTATAGGTTGTACGGCATGATTGTTTTGAACTTCTGGCACAAAAGATGCAATCAAAACAACGGGATAAGGTTTTTTTTAGCAAAAGGGAAGTGAATTTCGTTTCATTGTGGCACCCGAACCAAAAACTTTTCCACCACTGGAGAAGCGTTGGGAGCTATACCATGCCGGGTCATTTGACGGTTTATACAGGAAAGGAGAAGAACATGGCGACTTTAAAGAAGGGGGCTTTGATTTTATGGGTAGGGTTTGTTTCGTTTTCTTTGCTTGGGGGGCTTTCCCATGCGTGTCCTGTCAGTTGTCCTGACAATAATGATTGCTGTTTTGAACTCAGAAGGATAATCCAGGGAGGAGACATCACGATAGATCCTCCGCTGATTACATTCGGAGATAACGGTGCGGTCTGGAGCTATCTTTACAGCTTCAATCCTCTGAGCCCGGGCATGTACAATATTGACTTCGACTTTAAGAACGATCTGTCGGATGTTGCTGCGCCACCCCCTGCCCCGCCTTTTGCTTTTCTCGACTCCTTTTATGCAACACTGCTTTTCAGAGACGACAAGACTTTGCCGGACTGCGATGATTGTTACAAATCCATGCCCATGTTTGATCTCGATGCCGGGGGCGTATTCAACAACTTTGGTACGGTCTCCACGAGCCCGGAAGGTGACGACTGGCTGCATTTCAGCATGGCCTTTGAAAACATGTACGCCTATGTGGTCCCCGGTTTTGAACTCATTGACTGGAACTGCATAGATGACGACAGCCAGGTGCAATTGGCCAATGTCTGCATCTCCCAGATCCCCATCCCATCGGCGTTCCTGCTTCTCGGTTCCGGCCTTATTGGAACCATTGGGCTCCTTCGGCGACGGGCAAAATCCAATTTCCATACGTAGTATCTGAACGAAAAGACCCTTCAGGACCGATTTTGGATTTTAGATTGTAGATTTTGGTTTAGAAAAGGACGTAATTTTAATATGTTAATGATTTCCCTCTTGAAATTAAAATACGAAAACAGAGTTTTCGTTCAAACACTACGCAGCTCAATAAATCTTGGATTCGAGGTTTTTCACTTATGACACAGACCCAGTCATTGAAAATATCAGCAGCCAAGGCGTCGGCATTCTTTGTCGTCACATGGATCTTATTTTTCGTCCTCTCCCCGTTCTCCCATGCCCAGGATGGAACATCCCAGGATGTCAGCCAATATGTGACTGTCACCACAGCAAATGAACGCTCCGCTCTGGATCGTGAAACCCGTTTGGTCACCAGTACGGCTGACGTCACCATCACCAACACTTCCGCAACGAACATTTCTTTTCCGATTCATGCCGTCATTGAGATATTGGACACAGCCTACAGCAACGTCCAGATGCCGGATGCGCTTGGAGGTCCGGGAACGACCCCCTACGATAAGTACTACATTGAATTGACCTCCCCAAAGAGCGGAACTGCTTTCGCCCCCCTATTCGAAAGCTTTGGACGCTCGGACTGCTCGGGTGACTGCCCGGGTGACACTGACGGAGACGGCGATGCAGACGGATCCGACCTGGCCAGAATCGCCCGGGGGGATGGGCTGCCGCCGGGAGGAAATATCACCTTTGAAGTGAAGTTTGTCCGATCTCAGGATATTCATTTCAGATATAACGTGTTGCCCTATGGTATCCTGGAATCCGGCAACCTAAGTCCCGTGGCGGATGCAGGCCCTGACCAAAACCTCAACCTGCCGGCAGGGCAGACTACAATAGACGTTGTCCTTGACGGCACAGGGTCAAACGACACAGACGGCACCGTCGTCAACTACGTCTGGACCGGCACGCCGGATCCCGATGATGTTTCCGTGGCTACGGTTACGCTCTATGTGGGAACATACACCTTCACGCTTGTCGCCACTGACGATGATGGCACCCAGAGCGACCCTGACAGTGTCACCATTATTATCGAAGAAGCGCCCAATAGCCCCCCTGTCGCCGATGCGGGAGGGCCATATTTCGGAATCGTTGGGCAGTCTGTCGCGTTTGACGGCACAGGGTCGTCCGATCCCGACAACGACCCCCTGACCTTTGAATGGAATTTCGGTGATAACAATACAGGTACCGGCGAAACACCGACTCACACTTACACGGCCGCCGGCACGTACACCGTAACACTGACTGTAAGCGACGGTCGCGGCGGCACAGATACCGCCCAGGTCCAAATCGTCATATTGCTGGAAAATCTACCGCCACAGATCACATCTCCTCCTGTGACGGCCGTTGACGAAGGTGTCGCTTACACCTATCAGACCATTGCTGAAGATCCGAATAACGACACGCTTGAATTTATCTTGTTTCAGAGTCCTGAGGCGGCAACAATTAATCCTGAGACAGGGCTGATCACATGGTCTTCTCCCATACCCGGTTCCTTTAACATCACTGTGGCTGTAACCGACGGTAACGGTGGAACCGACATTCAGACCTTTACCCTGGTTGTGTCGGAGGTCCCCAACAGGCCCCCTTCAGCCGATGCAGGAGGCCCTTATTCCGCACTCGTGGGTCAGGAGATCAGCTGTGACGGCACCGGTTCAGTTGACCCGGATAATGATACATTGACCTTTGAATGGGATTTCGGTGACAACGCCACCGAAACCGGTGAGACACCTGTCCATTCCTACAGTGAGCCGGGAAACTATATTGTGACACTGACCGTGACCGATCCCGAAGGGGCCTCCCACTCCTCTCAGACACAGGCGACGATCGAGGACATCAACCATCCCCCTGCCCTCCTGCCGGTTGAGGACATAACCGTAAAGGAAGGCCAACCGCTCTCCTTCCAGATTACAGGCACGGAACCGGACGATGATCCCATG
>JAFDJF010000549.1 GCA_019307645.1 Deltaproteobacteria bacterium | reverse complement strand
GCCAAAGTGGCTCTGGAAGCGGTCAAAAAGGAAAAAACAATCTCCCAACTGTCCAGTGAATACGGGGTTCATGCAAACCAAATCAACCAGTGGAGGAAACGTCTTTTAGAAGAAGTTCCTGATATCTTTTCAAAGAAAAGACAGAAAAAAGAACAAGACACAGAAGATCTCCAAGACGAACTTTACCGTCAAATCGGCCAACTCAAGGTCGAGTTGGATTGGCTTAAAAAAAAATCTAAATTGCTCAGTTGACATCAAACGGCAATGCGTTGATCCTGAATATTAATATAACATTTCACAGTATTGTCTTCAGGAACCCTGAACCCAGACACCTGACAACTTTAAATTGAGATTTATCGCTCAATTGGAGTTACATTTTTTCCAGTTTAACCTGAATACCGTCAAGCATGACCATGCCGCCAAAGGGTTCCAGCTTTGTCCAGTCATCATCGGTGATTAAATTCACGTTCACGCCCTTTTTCTCTACAGCCATTTCAGGGACATTCTCAATCGTCCTGCCCCAGCCGTGAGGAATCCATACAACGCCCTTCATCAGATCATCCGTTATTCTGGCCGGAATATCAATTGAACCGATTCGGGTTGAGACTCTGATATTATCATTATCATGAATGCCAAGGGCATTTGCATCTTCCGGATGTAAAAAACAGTAGTTTGTTTCCCCACGTACATGAATCCAGCTGTTTATGGTCTCCACCTGCCTTCCGCTGATAAGAGAAAAAGGATATTCCGCATCATGGAACAGCCCCGTTTTTTTAAACTTTTCAAATTCTTTGATGTAATCTTCAGGAACAAGGCGAATGAGCCTGTCCGGGAGCTTTATTTCATCAGGCAGCAGGACATTATACCGCACCTTTTTCTCTTCATTTAAAAAGATTCCCTTTTCAGACTTGAGCAGTTTTTCAAGTCCTTCCTGTTCCTCTCCGGGAAAGAGCTGTTTGAGTACTTCCAGGGGCTGATCGCCAAGAATTGGCACACCGATTCTTTCACCAAGGAGGTTGAATATTTCCCATTCGTCCTTTACATCATCTTCCGGTTTTACTACAGCAGGTGAAAAGCTTACAAAAGACGTCTGATTAAAGGCAGACATGATAAATGAAAACTCTTCACGCTCGAGAAAAGTCGTTGCAGGAAGAAGGTAGTCTGAAATAATTCCCGTGTCATTCATAAAGATGTCTATGGATACGCTCAGTTTCAGCTGTCTGAACGCTTTTTCAAGTTTTCCGGTGTTGGCGCAGCTTACCAGGGGATCACCGCCAAGTATTATCATGGCCCTTATCTGACCTTCACCGGGGGTAAGGATTTCATCCGCCATTGTAGCTGCGGGAAGGTAGCCCATTACCGGTTCAAAATCACCAATGCGGCTCCGCCGCTCTTTGGGAATTTCTGAGGATACACCGCCGTCTGCATCGCCTAATTTTGAAACATTCAGAAAACCCTGCGAATAGAAATTCCCTTTTTTATCGATATTTCCGGTTATAAAGTTGAAAACATCGATTGCCCAGGCCAGAAGCGTTGCATAGGGTCCGCGGTCTGTGCCAACCCTGCCGTACATGGATGCCGCACCTTTCCTGGATGCTTCGGCAAACTCCCGGGTCAATTTTATGATGTCCTCTTTTTCGATACCGGTAACCTGTGCGATCATATCAAGATCGCTTCCCAATTCCCTGGAGATGTCCCTTAGCTGATCAATGCCTTTTGAATAGGTGTTGATAAAATCCTTGTCTTCCAGATTATTTTCAAGAACATAGCGAATCATGCCAAAAAGAAGATAGATATCCGTATTGGGCTTTATAAAAATCTGCTCGCCTGCAATTTTTGCCGCTTCGGTTTTCCTGGGGTTGATCCATACGATCTTACAGCCTCTTTTTTCCATGTCTTTTAACCGGCGGGAAGGGTTGGGAAAGTTTGCAAGTGTAAAATGTGAAGCAAGCGGATTTGTGCCCATGGCGATAAAGTAGTCGATATTTTCAAAATCAGGGGAAATAATGGTAAGCGGTGATCCGTAAAACCTCTGGGAATGGGCGAATTTATTATTGCAGTCCTGAGAGCCCGGGCCGTAGATGTTCCGGGTTCCCAGGAATTGAAAAAATGACCCTGAAAATATGACTGCGGAATATGAAAATGCCAGCACATTTCCCACATAAGCGCCAATGCAGTGAGGCCCAAGGATTTGTTTCAGTTCAACAATTTTTGCCCCGATCTCTTCAATCGCCTGTTCCCAGGAAATTCTTTCATATGTATCGCCGATTCTTTTTAAAGGATGTCTCAGCCGTTTTGGATGATACTGCTTCTTAACCATCTCACGGCCCTTGGCACAACAGTATCCTTTTGAAACAGGGTGGTCTTTGTCCGCATAGTATTTGACAATCCTGTTGTCCTCAACCTCTGCAATAAATCCACACGTTGCCTCACAAATCCTGCAAAAAGTATGCTTTTTTTCCATAGACCCTCCTCAGCAATGGAAGTTATTCTTACGCGAACCCTAACCTGTCTTTTTGAGCAAGGTCAACCGCAACATACCCAAGTCCCAGATCCTCCAGTGTCTTCTGGGTCGGATATCCCGAGGCAGGATCCCATCCCTCAAACCTGTAGAACCGGGTCTTCCATCCTTCGAATTTTTCCCGATCAATATATCTCCCGGTTTTCCCGGATATGGCAATCCAGTCCCACTTTCCATTTTTCCGCCCGGGGAAATATTCAATTGGAAGGTAATGGGTATCACAGGGGACCTCGTAGACATAGTCGGCAAATTTTACCATGTCTCTGTGCCGACCCTGCAATGTCCAGATCGCATGATCAAGGTTCCATATCTTTCTTCCAATTTCCATGCCCTGCGCAAAGCTCAAATTCCCGCCGGTCACGGCGTTTA
>JAFDJF010000548.1 GCA_019307645.1 Deltaproteobacteria bacterium | reverse complement strand
TTCGTCACACACTCCGTTTGGAATCCTTGTTCTACAGTGGGATAGCAGGAGATACACTTTTCTGATTTGCCGGTATTCTCTCTGAAAAATGATTTTTTATAGGGACAGCCTCGAACACATTCCCTATATCCCCTGCATCGTTCCTGATCGATCAGTACAATTCCGTCTTCCTTCCGTTTATAGATAGATTTTCGGGGGCAGGATGCTACACATCCGGGATAAGTGCAGTGGTTGCAAATTCTTTGAAGATAGAACATCCAGGGTTCATGTGGGATTTTAATAAATTGGCCTTGTTCTACTGGAATAGCCGTTTCATCTTCTCCGATGTTAGGGGAGCTGTAATCGTCCAGTTCAGGCGTGTAACCAAGAATTTCCTCTCCGTATTGGGAGGCTTCAAAAATTGTTTTTCCTTCGTACTTGTCTTTGTTCCATTTCTGCGCCATTTCTGCGTTTTCAGTTTATCCAGAAGTTGCACATCCCAGCCCAGGGGGTAAAATCCCCAAGGTTTGGTCTCCACATTATTCCACCACATATATTCTTGTCCTTTCCCTGAGGTCCAGGCATTTTTACAGGCAAGAGTACACGTCTGGCAGGCAATGCATTTATTAATATCGAAAATCCAGGCAGCATGTTTTTTTGGCCGTACTTCATTGTATTTGTAGTCCATGTTTCTCTTCAGCTGCCAGTTATAGACTTTTTGTTTCATACAAATTCTCCTTAGAGAAATTTCTTCATGGCTTCACTTTCATAAGTGGGGCGGAGGCCGAGACGTGCAGGGCGCCATAATTTATTTCCTCCATATCCGCCATCTTCCGCTTTCGTAAACTTGACGAAACTTTCTCTTGGAGCGCCGTTGGGGCAGTTAACATCCGCTGCAAAGCCCTTTCCGATAACCGGTCCAATGGTATCCTTTCGAACAAGGCTGTCCGTCATTAAAGTGGGCCGCAGCCAGCTTCGCGTAGCACTTTGATGTGACCCAAACCTATACATGGCTTGATACCCGGTTCTGGGATTTCGTGCCAGCCCATCTTTATTATTCAAATGGCCTTCTACTGATCCATAGGTTGATGTGTACATATGAAACCAGGAACGACTGACCGTGGGGGGCAAACCCCAATAGTATCGTACTCTCAACATCAAACGGGACAGTCGGTATTCTTCACTGTTCTTATCCTTTTTTCCGGAATAAGGTCTGTCTTCAGGATCCGCATCTACCCAAGTATAATCACCATCCTCAAGACCTAGTTTTTTTGCATCGAAAGGATTGATATCTACAAATCCTTCTCCGATCCAGGGTTTGCGTTTGTCTCTGCGATAAACATCGCCAAAAGGTCCAAAGAGTACGGCAATAACATCCGTATCTACGGGCATTGTATGCGCGGCATGCCTGTATTTGGGTGTCAGATAAAGATGGGTAAAGCCATCTTTAATTAAAGGGTGCTCTGAGTTCAGCAATTCGTCCGGTGTGAGAACAACATTTCGTACCTGTCTCACTTCTCCGGAAAGATCATCCCTGGAAAGGCCGTAATCCTCGGGAGGGGTAGGTCGGATTGCCTCATGTTTTTTTGCCACTATCACATTGGGTTCATAGATGGTCGCATCAACAGCTTCCCTATGAACCGGCATATTCTCTCCATATTCAATGAATTCATCCTCATCTCTATAAAACTCAAGCCTTCCTGTTTTTCCATACCACTGCTTGTCCTCCACGGCCTGTTCAAATCCGACAATTTTTGGATATGTCCGGCTCAGAATAAGGGCTGGAATACCCTTTTTAGCTTTTTCTTCGAGGTCATTAACATCATAACCTTTGGCCATAGACGTATAATCAAAAATTCTTTGGAGGTAGACATTCACTTTTTTTTCTTTGACAAACTTCCAATAATCATTAAAACGTTCATCCTTAAGAAGTTTTGCGAAAGCCTTTCCCACACCCTCAAATACTTCAATATCAGCCCTGGTATCGTGCAGTCGTTTGAGTATGGACCTTGGAAAAATCTGTAAAAAGGGATTCGTCACTGAAGCCGTAGCATCGGGATACTGGAATTCACCCCAGGAATCAACAGCAAATACTATGTCTGCATATTCACAGGAAGGCGTCCACCACCAGTCGCTGACAGCAATCATTTCAATTTTTGGAAGAACATTAACTATGACATCAAAATGACCTTTGATATTCCCTAAAATGGAGTTGGCATTACAAAACATCAAAGATTTTGTGGGTGTAGGCATGTGGGTTTTTCCGGTAAACAGTTTGTTTCCCACACGCAGCGGTTTACTGTCATGGTTATAATAATGTGCTGACTCGAATTTAAAATATCCTTTCAATTTTGCCGGTTTCGTCTCATCTTTCTCAATGTTGAAGGGATCTTCTTTAATGTATTGTCCAATTCCATCAAAATATGCGGCCCTGTAGTTTCCGGCATAACTGCCCACATTACCGCTGTGAGTTCCGATATTTTTGGTCAATGCACAAACCAACAGAATAGCCCTGTCTTTTAAATCTCCGTTAAAAAACTGGTTGGGCCCCATGCCTACTGTGATCAGAGTCTGCCCTTTATTCTCAGCAATTTGACGGGCTAAACTTTGTATTGCTTCTATGGGTGCCCAGGTGATTTTTGAAACACTCTCAAGATCAAAGTTATCTTTGAGATATTTGGAGATAAGACGAAAGGTCGTTTTAACCTTGACCTTTTTGCCTTTGATAGTAACTTCAAACGCTCCATCAATAACCGGATCAATACCGGTTTCTTCCATATATTTCCCCACTTGATCTCGAGTGACTGGAGAAATTGACTGGGTTTTACTGTTCCAGACAACAAAATTTCCCCACTCCTCCAGTAAACCCTCAGGAATGGCCTGTTTCCCCTTGGCCGCCATCGGTGAAGGCGGTTTCTCTCCCTTCTTTATGACCACAGTCTCTCTGTGATCGGAAGGAGCTTTAAAATCTGGAATAACATCTTCAGCCCGAAGTAATTTGAGAGTATCCATCCGCACCAAGAACGGGAGATCTGTGCGCTCTTTCACATATTTTTCATCAAAAAGATTTTCTTTGATCATCACATTGGCCATTCCGAGAGCAAAAGCAGTGTCTGTGGCAGGCCGGATAATCACAACTTCATCAGATTTGGAAGCCACTGAGGAATATTCCACCGTAATCGTTATGACCTTTGATCCTTTGACCCTGGCCTCTGTCAGCCAATGACTGTCTGGCATTTTTGTAGTGATCCAATTCATTCCCCATGCAATGATCAATTTGGCATTTTCTGCTGTAACCAGATCAAAATCAATAGTCTGTTGGCCTGTTACCATTGGGTGTCCCGGAGGCA
>JAFDJF010000547.1 GCA_019307645.1 Deltaproteobacteria bacterium | reverse complement strand
TCAGGTATATAAGGCGAAGTTCGGAGTTTTTATCCTCAAGGATTTTGCAGGTGTTGAGGGCCGCATCAAAATTACCGGCATCGTATTTCTGCCGGGCGGCCGTCATATATTTTTCAGTCTGATTTTTCAAATAACCCTGATAGCCCCAGAAAAGCACTCCCAGGCAGAATATGACCCCGGCGGCAATGAGCCCCAACCATGCCTTTTTCTTTTTTGGAACTTCTTTGTCAGCAAAATCGATGATCTCTTCCTTTTCCGGTGCCCTGGTCTCCACCTCCGGGGACGGGGCATAAGAAGGCTCCGGTTCCTCTTCCGCTTCGATCATTTTAATCTGATCCATGTAATTATATGCCGGATCACCATACAGAAGATAACTTCCCCAGACAATGGTCTCTTCACCGTATTTATTGATTAAAGAGAGCCTGGCCTGCCGCATGGCTGCACCTATGGTCATCCCGGCAAGTAATTCCTTGTAAAACTCCAGGGAAAAATGACTGCTGGGCTCATCCAGTATCTCCCAGAAGGTCCCGATATAATGTTTTACACCTGCTAAAACAAAGGCATTGGCCAACCCGAAGATTTCATCCTGGAAATGTTCTTTAAGGTCCCATTCTTCCGTGCGGGCGGACTGACATGCATTTGAAAAGACAAGGGCCGGCATGGCCGAAGTACCGGCCATCTTAATGATATCCTGCGCTCTGAAAATTCCATCCATCAGTCGCCAGCCGCTTTCTCCGGGATTGTTGGGGTTATAGTCGGCGTGACCGGCAAAGTGGACCATGTCAAAGTTTCTAATCTTTTCTCTGATGAAGTCGGGAGTGATGTTTTCGGACTGGAAAGAGGCGTTAATGAAGTCAGTTTGGGGGTCAACACTCTTTAGTATTTGTGATCCTTCTGAATAGGCCCCTTTAAGGTCGCCCTTAGGGTCTGCCAATATCAGCATCTTGAGCGGCCGGCCCAATGCCCGAATACCGCCGGTTACATTCTGTCGCGTGCGGACCAGCCGCCCCATACAGAATCGCTGGCAAAGAAACTGACCGCCATCGTGAAGTAATTCCCACGGTATCTGCACAAATTGATCATCTATGTCTATATTCAGGTACTCCGCGGTTGTTTGGCTGATTAGATCTTTGACGGTATGGCTGAACAAATCATCACAGAAAACCTGCCCGAGCTCTTTGAGTTTCATTAGGATGTCGCGGTGAACAAGACCACGGCGATTGGCTTTATTCAACGTTTCTACGATTTCAAGACAACGAGCGTTAATTTTATCCATGGGAGCCGGTATTTCATCATAGTGCCTGACGGTACTCCCATGCCCTGCAATCTGCTCATAGGCACTAATTTTAAGACCATCCTCCCCGCGGGCCACATCGATGTGCAGTACATTGAACGGCTGGATTCCTCTTATCCTGATTTCCTGATCAAATGGGGCAACTCTTGCTTCCTCACTTAAAATTACATCTTCGTCCCGCCAAACCAGCCGATACAGTTCCAGCGGCTCAGTCTTTCCCTTGACCTTTGCAGTTCCCTGGTATCGGCATAAAATATCAGCGCTATGGCGAATGTCTTCATATACCGCCCTGGACAGCAGTATTTGATCCTTTTCAGCCTCAGATTCGATGCGGGAAGCAACATTGACCACATCGCCGGCAATGTGATCTTTGTCCGCCAAGATTGCGCCGGCATTGATGCCAATGGTAACATGGATTTCATCAATGGTGTCCGGCTTGGAATTGTATTCATGCAGGTCTTCTTGGATTGCCATAGTCGCTTTGGCTGCGTCTAGGGTGATTGGGAAGGAGGCCATTACCCCATCTCCCATGATGTCCAGAACAGTGCCGCCGTGGCTTTCAATAAGCGGCAGCACAATGTCATGATGTTTCTGCATCCAGGCCCGCCCTCTGATATCACCCATTGTGGACATAAATTGGGTATAGCCGCATACATCCGTGAAAACAACGGCCATTTTTTTCCTAAACTTGCGATGGAGGACCTGATCAAGACGCTCTCTCTCACGGAGGACTTGCTCAATAGTTTCCGCTTGGGGCTCTGTATCTTTGTTTTTATCCTCATCCATTTCAAGACTCCTTTATCTCGAAAAAATATTCCCCGAGGGTTACATTCCCTTTGGTAAAAGTTAGATTGTAACGGCCAAAGGGTATGTCCTCAAACAGCACATAACTACCGCTTAACAAGTGAGAGGAAATCTCTCTGGCATCCCTTTTAAGGGTGACCCTGACACCCTTTTTTTGCCGGTTATTCTCCGACAATTTGATCCGAATGTGGGCTTTATGATCTGCTCTCTTTTCAATTTCAATCTCCGTATCAATATTTTTAAATGTTTTTCTAAGATGTATAAGACCTTCAGAGACCACTTCCCGGGACCCGCGGATGGGCGAAAGAGCCGGGGAGCCCCATGGTTCTAAATTGAAATAGCTTAAGGTTTTTGAGCAGATGTCGTTGAGATATCGCCCGGCTTTTTCCTTAATAGAGTCATATTGTTTTAAATGTTGGCCGGTTACAAGGTCAACCGCAACCCGGGTAACCCGGTTTGGCACTTGTTCTAACTCAGGAGGATCATCTTCCCGGACAAGGTTCCTGGTGACCACAAACCCTTCCAGGCACAGGTCGCAGCTTGCAAGATGCGTCTCTATTTTGGCCTTATTCTCGCCCAAGAGACGGCCTTGCATATAATCGACAATAATTTCGTCATCAGGACACGAAGTTTCCATTACAATCTCCTTATATTCAGACCTCGTTATTTAGCTTATATAAATAATCGTAGACCTTGTAACCGTTAACGGGTTCAAAGGTTCAGGGTTCAGAGGTTTATCCGTCTTTGGCGGGTAAACCTTTGAACGTTGAACCTCTGAACGTTGAACCTCTGAAC
>JAFDJF010000063.1 GCA_019307645.1 Deltaproteobacteria bacterium | reverse complement strand
TATTCCCAAGGCCTCTGCCGTCATGTCCGCGGCATCCTTCAGCACAACATTCATATCAAAGGTTTGCTGACCCTGTCCGCCCAACGGCTTTGCCCAACCGGACTTATACCATGTCTCGGGCGAGGCGTAGTCGGAGACATCTACGCTTTCGGTCACCGAAACACTGTATATACGATCACACATGCTCGTTCCCACCAAGCCCAGAATGTTGGATAAACCAGGATTAAAACCGCTGCCGTATAATGATGCGCCTCCCCGCTTGCCCGCCGCATCCAGACGCTCACGGGCACCTTCAGCCAGGTACGTGCCCAGGATAAAACCGGCAGTGCCCACCACATTCACACCGGATTCCAGAAAACGTTCTATTTCTTCAAACCTGGGGATCAATGTGTTGAAATTTACGCAATCGGCTTTCAATGACAGGAGTTCATCCATATCGTTTGTGGCGATAACCCCGGTTTCTTTGTCCAGCCCGCACAGTTCTGCGGCATCCTTGCCTACCTTTTCTTTACCATGGGCATATACACCCACCAACTCCATTTCCGGATGCTCAATTATGGCCCGCAGGGCGCGGCTTCCAACATTTCCGGTCGTCCATTGTATTACACGGTATGTCATGGCATAAACTCCTAATATTTAGACAGGATCAACGGGATTTTCAGGATTCTTAGAATCAATAAATTATAATATCTTGTTAATCTCGTTCATCCTGTCAAAGCTTTTATTGGTTCAAATACTTATGACCGCTTTAGTAACTCGAGGATTTTTTAGGCAGGGATTTGGGTTCTAGATTTTTCCGTGCTCCTCTTAAAAGAAAGCATGCATCCGATGGGATACCATATATTAGAAAAAGAGATACAAGCGCTGTGAAAAGAATAAAATCGACCTATCCCCAAAGGATTTGGGAATAGGCCGTATTGTTGGGTTTGCTAAACGTTGGTTACAGACAAATTATCAGCAGGAAAAACTCTGCTCGGTCCTTTTGATAATATCGTCCTGCATGGGTTTTCCCAGGTCCACCCAGTACGCACTGTAGCCTGCCACACGCACCACCAGATCCGGAAATTGTTCCGGCTCTTTCTGGGCCTCCATGAGCACCTGCTTATCCACTACATTGAACTGGATGTGCCAGGCGCCCATGTCGTACCAGGTTTTGAGGTAATCGGCAAAAAGCTGTTTATTTTCTTTTTCCAGGAATTGGGGCATGAACTTCTGATTGGTCAGCAGTTCATTGGCCTGCTGGACATCCACCTTGGCCAGTGATTTAAGCGTTGCAGTGGGCCCGCGGGTATCTCTTCCGGCATGGGGGGAGCCGCTGCCGTCGGCAAAGGGCTCACTATCGACACGACCTTCAGGCGTTGCAGGGCATGCACGGCCGTAAGAATAATAGGCCGAGGTGATGGCGCCCTGGGATCTGACCTGGCCGCCGAAGTAATCCGTGAACTTACCCAGTACCTTTTGTGATTCCTGGGCTACCCACCGGAACATTTCATCGGCCTCATCAATATCATTACCGTACTTCGGCACACTGAGGCACATTTGTCTTAAATCCTCTCTGCCCTCCCAATTGTTGTGCATGGCATCCAGGAGTTCTTTCATGGTCACTTTCTTTTCGTCAAAGACCAGTTCCTTGAGGACTGTTAAGGAATCACCCACATTCACACCGCCGGCGCATTGGATTTCCGGACAGTTATAGGTTCCGCAGCCGGCAAAATCAGTCGTTGTCAAACCGTTTTCAATACAGCCGTCCAGATAAGGGGAGACCAGGGGCCGCTTCATAATATGAGCTTCAATCTGTTTGAGATAGGCCTCCTGAACATCCTCGATGCTGGTAAATTTGAGCGGATCGCCGGTGTGGGGGCCCAACTGGATGCCCTGCCATCGGTCAAAACCGTCGTTCAAGGCCAGATCAAGGCACTTTCCGTAAGAAAAGTAACCCATACTGGCACAGCCCATCCGCATGTTATAGTTGGGGATGGTCCGGGATACGCAGGATGGACAAGCCCAGTTCCAAACATCGGTTTCAGGGACTCCCTGTCTTATGAACATGGGCGAGGCCTGAGAATCGCTTAGAAAGGCCGGAAATCCCAGACCCGTGCGAACACAATCGATGCACTTGTCGATAAACTTGGGATCTATTTTGGGATGATAGCGCACAACCAGCGTGGGCTGGATCGTGTGGGCATTAATGCTTGCATCCAATGCCATATACGACATGTCATTGGTTGCATCTTTTCCATTTTTGAGTATCCCGCCCAAGGTAAAGGTCTGGTACTGTGTGGAACCCACGGACATGGCCTCTGCCTGCGGGGTCCGCATGCTGCTGATGGACTCAATCTTGATCCAGAGGCATTCCACCAGTTCCACGGCCTCTTCTCGGGTGAGGTTCCCGGCTTGCAGATCTTTTTGGAGAAACGGATTAAACAGGACATCAAACCTGACGGCGCTCCCGTAAGACCGGTAGGACACCACCGACTGGATCATATGAAACCAGAAAAAGACCTGAAGCGCCTCATGTAGGTTGCGAGGTGGTTCGCCCGGAATAGTTGAGCATACCTGGGCAACCCTTTCCAGCCCCTCTTTTCTTTGAAGATCTTTTTCTTTTTCCGCCATTTCCTTGGCGAGTTGGGAATAGCGTTTGCCGAAGCGTACAAAGGCCTCGTTTGCGAGGATCATTGCCTTGAGGTTGGCAACCTTGTCCACATATTCTTGAGTGGAATCGGTTTTCCCCGACCCCTTCGGGTTGAGTTTTGGCCCCTCTTTCAGGACCTCTTCCAGCTTTTCCTCACACATCTTGATAATGCCGTTGGCCCCGTATTTAAGAAGCCTGTCATAGCCGCCGGTGACGGCGGCGTGGGTCTCATAAATATCAAGCGTGCACGTGACTCCGTTAAAATTTTCATAAGGCTTTAAATCCGGTCCGATCAGCTCTCTGATCCGATCCCCATAGGACCTGCCGTCCCAATATTCTGCAAGGTCCATGAGCTCTTTTCTTTCTTCGTCATTCACCCTGTCCTTGTACATGCCGTCAGGTCCGATGGCATCCGGGATCCACTTAAAATAAAACTCCGGGTAGATCGGCATGGATGTGGGGGAGCTGGCGTAATTGCCCACAATCAACTCGCCCGGTTCGATATAAATGGTCATATTGTCCAAAACACAGGCAAGAGCATTGGCCACGCGGATGACCTCCGGTTTGCCGTCACTTTCTCTGTAACCCCTGGTCCAGTAACGGGCCCGCTCAGGGCACATATGACCGTATGTGCGGATGTGTGTTTTGAGCTCTTTCAGGAAATTAACCTGTCCCGGGGTCCGCTCGTCTCCTGTGTATTCAACCGCCTCATCGGAAATCCCCGGGTAAACCCTGTTTGCCTTCAGCATACGGGTCCTCTCGGTAGACCCAAATCCCTGGTTATTTTCGGCTTTTGCTAACATTTTTTGCCTCCTTAATCTTAATTGTTTTGGACGTAAAAAACATGGGTAACCAACTGTTCGCGGGTTCTAAGGTTCAGGGCCCTACTGAAAAAAGGTCAGCCCTTAGGACTCGCGCAAAAATGTGTTTATTTTTGCGCGAACCCTTAACTGTAAGATAGACGGGAAACAGGCCGAGGTCAAGCCTATATAATCCCGTACAATACCCTTAGGGTTTCTCAGTGTTATGGATGGACAAAAGATAGGTTCTAAGGTTTGCTTTCTTTCTCGTCAGTCCGAGTTTCTTCCGCATGTTTACCCTGTGAGTCTCAATTGTCTTGTAAGAAACATTTAACAAATCTGCGATTTCCTGGGTGCCTTTACCGTGCTTTACGAGGTCTGCGACCTCGATCTCAGCCGGGGTAAGATTAAGGTACCTGGATGATAATTTATGGGAAAAAGGAGAGACAATCGTATTCAGGTTTGATTCCAGAAGCGTTAGGTAGGTATTCAGCTTTTCGTCTGATACCCTTTTTTTAACTTTTTCCAAATATGGGATAACCAGTTCTTTAACATTGACCAACACCTTTTCTTCTAGCTCTGACTTGTCCTCCTCTCTTCTTTTCAACAGGACTTTCAGTGCTGTATTCAGTTCTTCAAGATTGTTGGTCTTGGTTTCCAATTCCTCTGTTCGCTCTTTTACACGGAGTTCGAGATCATCATGGGCGTTTCTCAGTGCATCCTCCGCACGTTTCCTCTGGATCATACTACCCAGGATTCTGCCAGCAGCCTTAAGCGCTTCTGTTTCAGCAACAGACCAGATACGTTCCGCCTGGCACTCGTCAAATCCAACAAATCCCCACCATTCTTCTCCGACAAAGATGGGAACAACTACGGTGGAGTAAATACCGTAAAAACTCAGTCTGTCTCGCTCAGCCTTTGGAAAATCCCTCACCTGTCCCTGAATCAACTGGTCCCTGCTGAGCGTGGTTTCCCATCTCTCAAGGCCTGAGTCTCTATAGGCCCCTTTCTGAAGTTCCTGGCCTTTTATTGCAACATCCATCCCGGGCTTCACCCATTGATACCGGAATTCGGCCACTAACAGGCCTTTTTCACTGGGATAATTTTTGTAAACATACGCCCGACTTACATTGGTCGCTTCCCCTAACAAGTCCAAAACCTTATTTATTGCCTTTTCCAAATCCGACATCTTCAGACTTTGTTCAAGGGCGACGCTCAGGGCTTCGAGAATTGCGTCACGGCGCTGAAGCGCCTCACCAGCCTGTTTTTTTTCAGATATATCGATACCTATTCCCAGGAATTCAATGATTTTTCCGCCACGTTTCACCGGACTAATGTGGTTGGACCACCATGTTGTGGTCCCATCTGGAAATACAATAGAGATCTCGAATGAGTCGGACTCGCCGGTTCGAAGCGCATGGTTCATTGCCGTTCGCAGCTTGTCCTGATAATCAACCGAAATAAAATTAAAGACATTTTTGCCGACAACTTCATCCATGGTGACATTCGGTGCAACACGATTGACAAATAAGACTTTTCCTTGAAGATCAAAAAGTATCAGGTGATTCGGAACATTATGCAAAATAGACCGCCATTTTTCCTCAGAACCCCCTGAAGAAAGCTCGTTTTGATTACTGACTTCGAGTTGTTTTTTCAATGCTGCGATCTTTTGCTGCAATGCTTCAACGGTTGGTTTTTCGCTCATTACCGCATCCTCTAAATGTCTTCAAAGCTTTTGATCTAAGTAGTTTAAAAAAAATTATACATTAGCCGGTCTTGTATTGTCAATTTTGCATGCTGAACCGGCGAAATCAGACAACCCTAACCTGAATCATCTCTAGGCGTACCCGTTTTCTGGTGCTAAAATCAGATTATTTGAAGTTTAAAATCAGTGATTCCCCGATTCACATCTTAGTCGACGAGACTTAAAAAAGAAATGTGGCATTTTAGAAACAGTTTTGGACGCAGATGAACACAGATTGTGATACAATTGTGACATCAGCGCAAATCTGTGTAAATCTGCGTCCCAAACATATTTTCTTAAAAGCTGGTGAAGAAATATGAAAGCCATGGACCGGTTGTCGGCACATCTGAAAACTAGAACGGCTGAACTCAGGAGACTGAAGGAGGGCGGGATAAAGATCGTGGGGTACAGCCCGGGCGGTTATATGCCTGAAGAGTTGGTTTATGCGTCAGGGGCCATCCCTGTATGTCTGGTCCGAGGTGGAGACCCTGAGCCTGTTACAGAAAGCCTGGCATATATCCCACGCTTCATAGACACCTTTTGCCGCTCTCAGATCGGATATCGGACGATGGGAACGGAGCCTTTATATCTGTTACCTGATCTCATTGTGGTCCCTATTACGGACAACAACCATAAAGCCATTGCAGATTGCTGGAACTTCTGGACGGATGATGACGTTTTTCGGTATGGCGTTCCACATAATAAATCAGAAGAAGCCTTCGAATATTATCTTGGGGGTCTGAATCTGCTGAAGGAAAGGCTGGAACAGCTGACAGGGAATAAGATCACAGACCAAGGACTGAAAAAAGAAATCGCCTCATGCAATCGGATGAGGTCGCTTTTAAAAGACATCAGTTTCATGCGCCGGTCCGGGTCTCCGTGCATTAGCAGTCGGGATTACGTGAGGCTCCATCACGCGTCGTTTATTGCAGACAAATCTGTTTTTTTAGAGATTCTGGACGCCCTTTATGAAGAACTCAGAAACAAAGGACCGATGGAAGTCAAAGGCCCCAGGATTCTATTGACCGGATCTACGCTGGCTATGGGAGATAGCAAAGTCCTGGAGATGGTGGAAACATGCGGCGGACAGATCGTTTTTGAGGAGTTTGCCGAAGGCATCAGGCCTTATGTCCATAATGTGGAGCTGAATGGCGACGAACCTATGAAGGCGCTGGCAAAAACCTATCTGATAGAAAGGCTTGAGCCGGCCTGGTTCAGGCCCTCGAAGGGAAGAATAGAAGTATTAATGAAATTCGCAGAAGCATTCAAGGTCGATGGTGTGATATGGTACCAGTTGATGTATAGAGACGCATACGACATGCAGTCGTACTATTTTGAAAAGATACTCAAGGAAGAGGCCGGTCTCCCCATGCTGAAACTTGAATCGGATTATGATACTTCTGAGAAAGGGCCCATGAAGACGAGAATCGAAACATTTATCAAAATGCTACAACAAGGATAGCCATCATGTATACCGATCTTTTTAAAATGTGCGGGTTTTCACCCGAGGATCTAGATACCCAACGGTCCAGGATCGAAAAAGTGCTGGCGCGTATCGGCGTAACGACCGAGGCGGATATTCGGCATGCGGAGGAGACAATCAGGAGAAACTTTGAAGTAGATCTGGAGGGGGTTCGGGATCTTTTGTGGGTATATATGATGGAGTTTCTTGATGTGGTACTTGCAAAAGAAGAGGGTAAAATCTTTATCAATGCCGGTTTCCCTAATCCTGTCCCGTTTTTGATGGCAGCCAAGCTGGCAGCAGAGGAGGCCGGAAAAAAGGTGTATATCGGGTGTGCCACACAGATTTGTTATATGATGTTGGGCCCTGTGTTCGGTAAAATTAACGATTTATTAGAGACCGGCGAGAATCTCGGGATGCCGGCAGGACGGGCCCATTGTTCGCAGCATCAGATTCAGGCAGCCTTATACGAAAAGGGGATACTCCCTGTGCCGGATCTGTCTCTTGCTTCGGGCTGGTTTTGTGACCAGGCCGGCGAAGCCGAGGAATTAATGTCAATGCTTTATGACTACGAGGTGAGTTATTTGGACGGCGTCAATCCTTGTGCCTGGGACGCTTACCCCAATCTGGATGACTCCTCAATAAAGTACGCTGCAGCAAGGCTTAAAAGATCTTTTGAAAGGGTCGAGCAGGTCGCAGGCGCCAGGATAACGGAGGAGGCGCTGGACAAGGCCCTGAATTATCTCGGTGGGGTGACCATGGAGTTTCAAACCCTCATTGAAGTCGTGGGTAAAGCAGACCCTCAGCCCATAAGCCACGCCAATATTAACCTGGCGTTTTTTCTTTGGATCGTGCCGCTCAGGCATATGAATGAGGCCTACACCGGTCTTAAAGCCTTGATCAATGACGCGCAGAAAAGAATTGATAAAGGCATTGGCGTTGTGCCAAAAGGAGCGCCCAAGGTTTTTGTCGGTATCAGATGGGTCGTGGATAACGCCCCCATAAAAATTATAGAGGATAGTGGGTTGTCCATTGCGGTAATGAATATGGACACCTTTTCCGAGGCAGAACTGGTTCCAAGCGATTACACGGATCTATATTCCCTGACAGTGGAAGGGTTATTCAGAAGGCCGCAGATGTCTTCGATTTTAGGGTCGATTGAATACTGGAAAAGTCTTCCTGAAGACTGGGACCTTGACGGCATTCTTTTGTTCTTCCAGTACTCCTGCCGTCCCTGGGCTATTCCCCCTGTAATGGCAAAAAAAGGCCTCCAAGAAGCGCTTGACATACCCGTATTGGTCATGGAAGCGGATCCTTTTGATACCAGGAACTACAGCGTCGGACAGCTTAAAACCAGAATCGAGTCCTTTGCAGAGGTAGTCAAGATGCATAAGGCAAAGGCAAAGTAAGGGACGCGGAAAAAATAATTATCCCGCGTCCCTAAAAGGAGAGAATTATGGATGCTATGGAAAGGCTTTCTGCACATCTGAAGGCAAGGACATCTGAACTTTGGCAATTGAAAAAAGAGGGGGTAAAGATCGTGGGCTATTCACCGGGCGGGTATATGCCTGAGGAACTGGTGTATGCGGCAGGCGCGGTGCCGGTTTGTCTGGCGCGAGGCGGAGAACCCGAGCCCATAACGGAAAGTCTTGCCTATGTGCCGCGCTTTCTGGATACCTTTTGCAGGGCTCAGATCGGCTACAGGATGATGGGCGAAGAGCCCCTGTATCAGATGCCCGATCTGATGGTGGTCCCAATTACCGACATAAACAGCAAAGTCATCGCCGACTCCTGGAACTTCTATACAGACGATGATGTTTTCCGGCTGGGCGTCCCGGGTCTTAAGGGAGACGATGCCGATGGTTACTATCTTGGAAGCCTTCAGCTTTTTAAGGAGAAACTGGGGAGCCTGACCGGCAACAAAGTTACAGACGAAAAACTGAGACAAGCGATTGAGTCATGCAACAAGATGAGGGGGCTGTTGAAGAACATAAGTCTGATGCGTAAAGACGGACCTCCGCCCATAAGCAGCAGAGACTTTGTAAGGCTCCACCACGCCTCTTTTTATGCTGATAAGGCTGTTTTTCTGGAGATCCTGGAAACCCTTTACGAGGAACTCAAAAAAAAGGATGCCCATGGTTCCGAAGGGTCTCGCATCCTTTTCACAGGGTCTACACTGGCCATGGGTGACAATAGAGTGTTTGAGCTGATGGAGGGTACGGGCGCTGAAATTGTTTTCGAGGAGTTTGCAGAGGGTATCCGACCCTACATGCATAATGTAAACCTGGAGGGTGATCCCATGGAGGCATTGGCCGACACCTACTTCGCAAAGAGGATATTGCCCGCATGGGCCAGAGAGTGGGACGAGACATTGGCTCATTTATTGAAACTGACCGGGGAATTTAACGTGGATGGGGTCTTGTGGTATCAGTTGATGTATAGGGATGGATACGATATGCAGGGATTCTATTTTGAAGGACTGCTCAAAAAAGAAACCGGCCTTCCCATGCTGAAGCTGGAGTCCGATTATGATACCTCGGAAAAGGGGCCGTTCAAGACAAGAATTGAAACATTCATCCAGATCACGCAAGGAGGATAATTATGTACACGGAACTCTTTAAAATGTGCGGCTTTGAAGAAGAAGAAATAGAAAGGCAGCGCCCCCGCATTGAAAAAGTTTTAAGCCGCATCGAAGCGGACACTGAAGCGGCCATAAAACATTCCGAGGAAACGGTGAGGCGGAATTTTGATATAGAACTCAAAGCCACGCGCAAGTTTTTGTGGATCATGATGAATGAATTCATTGACGCTGTGCTGGCAAAAGAAGAGAATGAAAAAGTTATTTACATGCATATGCCCATACCCATCAATATTACCCAGTCGGTCGTGGAAGCCATTCAAGCACAAGGGGCTCCCGTTTACATGGGATCTTCGTTGAACTATGCGTGGCTGGTCCTTGGAAATGTCTTTGACAAGGTCAACTGGTTAATCGAGGCGGGTGAGCTTTTGGGGCAGACCGCCGGTCGAGCCCATTGTGCCCATTATCAGATCTATGCCGGGGCCCTGGCAAAGGGCGTACTTCCAAAACCTGATTTGGAGGTGGGAAGCGGCCTCATGTGCGATCAGTCTGCCGAGGCCAATGAACTGATGGCGAAACTTTATGATTTTCCCATCATTCATCTTGACTGCCCGGTTGACTGGGCCTGGGATTTGTGGCCGGATCTTGACCCCCGGGCCGTACAGTACGTCAGAGGCAGGGTTGAAAAGGTGTTTCAAAAGATCGATGAAGTGGCAGGCGTCAAGGTAACGGATGAAGCAATTGTCGAAGCCCTTACTTATCTTGCCAAGACAATCGGCGGTTATCAGACATTGGTTGAAATGATTGCCCGGGCCAATCCGCAACCCATCAGTCAGGCTGATATGACTCTGGCCTTTTATATGTGGTCCTGGTGTA
>JAFDJF010000546.1 GCA_019307645.1 Deltaproteobacteria bacterium | reverse complement strand
AGTGCGAGATTACGTTCAATGGATATCTTTTTCAGTTCTTCATCACTGTTGATGGGAATGGCGCTGACCTTTGGTTCATGGTCCAGGATTACCTTTGGTATTGGGAAGCCTATACCCTCATCTTTGTTCCACTCTTTTGCTGAAAAGACCTGCCATTGCTGGATAATGCCGTTTGCAAGCAGATCGCCGGCGGTTTTATCGGCCTGATCCTCAGAGATGTCCCCTTCTATTTCGTAGAGTTTTGATGTATAAATGGCCTGGTCAGGTCCGAATGTGATGCCCAGAAGGTCCTCGATGGCTTCTGCAGCAGTGCTCCCTGCCGTATCCCTGACTCCCGGGCGGAATCCGACCCATATCAGCCAGTCAAAATCATGGGCCATGGGCGAAAATGAGGATTCTTCTGTGACGGGATTGGTGAATATTTCGGCCCGGATTCGCTCCAATTGATCGGTGCCCAGATTCGCATCAATGGTCAATACCCGGATTACCCGGATGTCCTCAATCTCAAATCCGAAATATTCTCTTGCCTTCCGCCGGATGCCTGCGCCTTCGGCGTCCAGCAGATCTTTTTTCAGCCTGATTTCCAATCTGGCAACCATTTTCGACCTCTATTTTACCCCAAAAGCTAAAGTTGACGGTTTCGTAAAAAGTCGGGAAACACCATTTCTCGTCATTCCGGCGGAGGCCGGAATCCAGTTATATCAATATGTTCTGGATGCCGGATCAGGTCTGCATGACGATTTCGGACTTTTTACGAATTTATCTAAGTTAATGGAATCGTAAATATGAGTCAACAGAATATGGTCGGAACATAAGGGTTGCAATCCTCCAACCCGATGAATATATTGATCCTAAAGTGATCGGTTCAAGGTTCAGGGTTCAAGGTTCAACGGTTATATCCACTTGATATCCCGCATATTATTCCATAGTTCGTCGATTGGCTTTTTTCACTCATTGGGTGAAACATATTTGTCGGCCCAATTGCGGAATTATCTTTTTGATATTAGCCAGTTAGAGCCCTTCAATCTGGAACTTTGAACGTTAAACAGGTCAATCTAGGTATATATTATCGGAACGGTTTTGAGATACGAAATCTTGGGGCAGGTTCAAAAGGAGTTACGAATATGACAGATGAAAGAAAGCCTCCTGAGAACGAAGGCGGGGGCAGCGGAAGAATACCGAATCAGAGAGAGCTCGAAAAGGAGTTGAGTGAATATCTTTCCAAAAAATACGGAAGCCGTGTGAAGATTATTTCTCCATTTTTTTTCCCGAAAGCGGATGAGACCGAAATTGATGGCGGGACTGCGGGAGAGGAATCCGAGGATTTGTTCGCATTTGACCTGTTGCCCGAAGACCTGGAAGCGTACCTGGAAAGTTTTGTTGTCAAGCAGGGAAAAGCAAAAGCGGTTTTAGCTACAAAGATATGTACCCACTTCAATCGAATAAAATATTCCAAGAAGTCTTCTGAAAAAAAGAAGGCCTCCAGGGTAGGCATGATTAAAAACAACGTCCTGATGATTGGGCCTACTGGCGTGGGGAAAACCTACATGATTAAACTGATTGCCCAGAAACTGGGTGTGCCCTTTGCAAAGGGAGATGCAACCAAGTTCAGTGAGACCGGTTATGTGGGCGGGGATGTGGAAGACCTGGTCCGCGATCTTGTTTATGAAGCGGATGAGGATATTGAAAAGGCTGAAAACGGTATCATCTATGTTGATGAAATTGACAAAATCGCTTCTTCCAACAATCTTATTGGTCACGATGTATCGAGGACAGGTGTGCAGAGGGCGCTTTTGAAACCCATGGAGGAAACGGATGTTGATTTAAAGGTCCCGCATGATCCCATATCCCAGATTCAGGCCATTGAAAATTACCGAAAGACCGGCAAGCGAGAGAAAAGGGTTGTTAACACCAGGAACATCCTGTTTATCATGAGCGGCGCCTTCGGCGATTTGACTGATATCATCGTAAAAAGGCTTCAGAGTCAGGGGATAGGCTTTGAGGCGGACGTCAGGTCAACGGACATCCCGTGGGAGATCCTGCAAGAAGTTGCGGCTCAGGATCTGATAAATTACGGTTTTGAGTCCGAGTTTATTGGTCGGCTCCCCGTTATTGTGGTATTTGATGAGCTCACAAAAGAGGATTTGACCGAAATCCTGAAAAACCCGAATAACCCCATCATTATCAGTAAACGGCTGGATTTCAAGGCCTACGGGATTGACATCAGGTTTGAAGAAGAGGCCTTGGCGAAGATCGCGGAGATGGCAGCCGAAGAAAAGACCGGCGCAAGAGGGTTGGTGAGTGCCATTGAAAAGGTCCTGATTCCTTTTGAAAAGAGGCTGCCTACCGTGGGGTTCAATGAATTTCTGGTGACGCCGGAAGTGGTCGAGTCGCCTGAGGATCAGCTTAAACTGCTGCTCAAAAAACCGGATGATCCGGCAATTGCGCAAAGATTTGAGAGGGCAAAGAAGAGCGAATTTGAAAACATCAGAAAATTTATCTCCGATAGAGCCAATGATTTCCGCAGGATGTCAGGTCTTGAACTCTCTGAAGCAAGAACAGATATCCTTGCAGTCATGTATTTGAAAGATACATCTGATATTAATGCTATTTTTGACGATTTTGAGGAAATGCACCGTACCGTCAGACTTGAGGAGACGTCACTGTTCGAAAAGCTTGATGTGCATGCCCAATTTGACGAGAGCGCTGTAGATGCTATTATTGCACAGGCCATCGAGACGGATCAGAAGGTCGGTCCTTTGGCAGCAAATCTGGGAAAAAGGCTTGAGTATGGTCTCAACCTTGTAAAGGACCGAGCCGTAATTGAAAATTTCATCATTACGGATGAGGCTGTTATGGATTTGGAGGGTTTCATCGACAACCTCATCAAGAAGTTG
>JAFDJF010000545.1 GCA_019307645.1 Deltaproteobacteria bacterium | reverse complement strand
ATCGAATATCGAATCACGCTGAAGACGTGACCTATGGGCAAAAATTTCGAATTTAGAAGGAAGGAGTTTTTATCAATTATATAAAATAAATAGAGCGAAGCGTTTCCATACTTTGTCATTCGTCGCTCGTTATTCGATATTCTGCGGTTTAAAATATTTCCCGCATGGCAGCAATCCCGGATACTTGAGTTTAATCAAAATTGCGAAGTTAATGACATTGTTGTTAAGGCTTCTTATTTTTTTGGGGGCGTACGGTCAGGGGGATAAATATTCTTGGGGTCAATCTCATAGGTCCAGGGGAGTCCCCACCACTGCCATCCGTTGCGTCGTCTGTGGTTGAAACCGTGAATTTTATTTCTTCTGGCCAGCTGCCGGTAAAATTTGTGTCTGTTGGCATCCTCAAATGAAGGAAATTCTGTTCCTTCAAAACCATCCTCCACGTCATAGACATTTTTAAAGCCGGCCCTGACAAGCGCCTTTGCAGCAGGCGCGCTTCTCGCCCCGTCACGGCAAATGATAAGCAGATTATTTGATTTTTGAAATATGTTACTAATTTCATTAACGAAATCTTTGTTCTCCACATTAAACTGATATGCGTATTGATCCTCTTGTTTCCCAAAAGTTTTAGTCAGGAACATGTAGGGGAACAGGGATGCACCTACCGGATGCCCCACAAACTGGTATTCGGCCCTTGTTCTCACATCAATGATGTAAGTATCCGGCACGGTATTGAGCATATCATATGCTTCGATGCTGAGTATTTTTTTGGGTTCCTGGGCAAAACCGTCATCCAGGGTTATAAAAAGGACGCAGGATATAAGAATAATTAAGTCTGAAAACAGAACCCGTTTTTTCATGGTATCATATTTGATGGTCTCGTAAAAAGTCGTTATTCGAAAGGTACTGTAGTCATCTTCCACCCACAGGCCCGTGAAACAGTGTCTTTTTTTAAAGTTAATTATCCAACGCTGGTCTGTTTTGTCAATGAAAAACATTCGTAACTGTTTCACGGTTCAGGGTTCACGGTTCACGGTTAAACCCGATTTTATCGCGATTCTCTTCATGTTTCCAGAGCGACATCGCGTGTTCCTTGGACTTTGTGTGCAAAACTGTTTGGCATATCAAAAAACCGCATAAACAGGGTATTTGCCAAAAAAAATAGAGCCCTTCCTTCATTGCTTTTAACCTTGAACCTTGAACCTTATAACCTGAGTAGTACAGATATTCGTAACAACTCGCTTGACAGACAGGTTTATCAGGCATAATCTCTTTGCCGAACTTTGTATTAAGGGCTCGCGTAAAAATAACTTCACATTTTGGCATCTCATCTTCAGATCATTTTCGGCAGATTTTAGAGAGCAAAAACCTTGAACTAGTCCACTATTACTGCCTGCCCTGTGGAATGCGAAGCCTATTCCTCTGTGGCGTCTTTTGCCCTTTAAAATCTACCAATCCCAACCTAAATCTGAGCGCCAAAAAAGGGAAGTTATTTTTACGCGAACCCTTAAAAGGAGAAACCCCTATGCCTCCCAGTAAAGTATACCTTACAGATCTCAGGGCGTCGATGAAGCAGAACATCCTGACAAAACTGGTGATACTTATGAACAGCGCGGGACTTGAAGACATAATCGCTCCTCGAAATCTCGTCGCTCTCAAACTGCACTTCGGTGAGGAGGGAAATACCGCCTTTATCCGGCCTATTTTTTTGCGACAGATCGCAGCGCGCGTTAAAAAGTTGGGGGCATTACCCTTTTTGACCGATACCAACACGCTATATGCCGGTGCAAGAGGCAACAGCGTTTCCCATATGGATACAGCAACAGAACACGGATTCGCATACTCAGTGGTAAACGCGCCCGTCATCATAGCAGACGGCATGAGGGGGGCGTCCTTTTCACCGGTTGAAATTGATCAGGAACTCATAAAAACAGCTTTCCTGGGAAAAGAAATCGTCGAATCGGATGTTCTGATCAGCATCGCCCATTTCAAGGGCCATGAATTGTCAGGATTTGGAGGCACTCTCAAAAACCTGGGTATGGGATGTGCGTCAAGAAAGGGAAAACTGGAACAGCACTCCGGTTTGTCTCCAAAAATCAAACGAAAAAAATGCATCGGCTGTGGTGAATGCATCCAACATTGTGCACAAAACGCGATCTCTCTCAATGAGGAAAAAGCAAGGATCGACACGAAAAAATGTGTAGGTTGCGGTGAGTGCATCCTGATCTGCCCAAACGGCGCGATCAATATCAACTGGAGCCCAGACATGGCGGCCTTCCAGCGAAAAATGGCGGAATACTGTCTGGCAGTATTGAAGGGGAAAAAGGGAAAGGCTTTATTCTTGAACTTTTTGACCCATATTTCACCTGCCTGCGACTGCTATGGACACAGCGATGCCGCCATTGTTCACGACATCGGCATCCTCGCCTCAAAAGACCCCGTGGCCATTGACCAGGCATCTGTAGATCTGGTCAATGGCGTGCCTGCTACAGAAAATTCCTGCATCAAGAAATCCAGGATGCCGGGTGATGACAAATTCAGAGATATCTATCCGAATATAGACTGGACCATTCAGCTGGAGCATGCAGAAAAAATAGGCCTTGGTAACCGGAAATATGAACTGGTGACAGTGCCCTCTAAATAGTGCCCGAACGAAAATTGTCTTTCTCAAAGATCCCGTTGCCTCAATGGCAGGGAAGACAAAACCTGGACCAAATGGCACCAATTGCACAGCCTTCCCTGGTTTTAAATCGCCTTGATTTCGACTTTTTTAGTAACTTCTCAAAAAATTCGGGTCGGTTTAGGCGGCGGCGGTGTTTTTTTAGGAATCCGCATCACCCATGTAGGGATGCGATTATACGCGTCAAGCCTGGATTTCAAGCAACGAAAAGGCAGCGAAG
>JAFDJF010000062.1 GCA_019307645.1 Deltaproteobacteria bacterium | reverse complement strand
CCTGTAATGCTGCGCATCGAAATCATGGCTTCTTTCAACCTGTAAGGGCCGCTTATAGATATCTATTTTTTGGGCGGACAGATTGACTGCACATGCGATCAGAAAAATAATGACGATATTGATTTTTTTCATTGAATCCTCCCCATCAAAATATTTTGTCTTGCGCATTTCAGGGTGTCCCGCGTCAGCCTCCGGCCAGGTCTGGTTTTGAGATCTAGATCCTTGGTCATTGACCTGACGCCCTCATATCGTTCCAGTGTTTGAGTTATAGTTTGGTATGAAAATTCCTAGTCATTGAATCCTGATATTTTTCATTGTAGACTATTTCCACTCCGTCCGAAACGAAAAAAAGGGAGTCACCACATGTTACATTTCAAGCGTATCTTATGCATCTGGGTTCTGGTCGGGATTTTGTTCCCAACCACGGCGCCATCGGAAGAGGACCTCCTCATCGGGCGGAATCACCTGCCGTCAATATATACCATGACATTGACCGATGGCAGAAGCCTGACGGGCCCTAAGAGACCTGCCGGCTGGACTTGCCATGTTCCAGGTTTGCCCCTGTATCCGTCGAAGGTTATATTGGTGCGGGTGAATTTCTTTTCCGCTGGGAGATTCTGGTCGCCGGCCAGGCGGTTGATCCACATGTTCATGACTTCGATCTTCAATATATTGGCGCCAGGTTTGACAAGCGGAGTAATATCAGCCCTGAAAGGCGGTTTCCAAAGCACACCGGCTGATTTGCCGTTAACAAAAACTTCAGCAAGTTCGCGGACATCACCCAAATCCAGATGGACCTTTCGCCCGGAGACAAGCCATTCCGAAGGGACATGTATTGTTTTGGAATAGAAACCGGCGCCGGAATAGTATTTAACGCCCTGGTTTCCATGATCGGTCCATGAAATAAGCTTTGGCAGCGTGATTTGTGCCGGCGCACCCCACTTGGGATCAAAAGCCACTTGCCATTCACCTGCAAGTATCAGCGGCGCAGGGAGAGTGTCAACTGGAACCCGTTTCTTTTGACCGTTGTTGTCCGTTAATGTGTACTGTCCGTTCTGCCAGCATTGGAGCGTGATAGATGTTTTGCCAAATTCTTCGATCCGCCACGCTGGAAGCGAGGCATGGTTCATTTCTGAAGTTCGGATCACAGAATCGATACGGCCCTGTGCGTGACTTGTGTCAATCATCACAAACACCACAAAGACCGACCCGCCCGGGGGCAGGTCAAGCCGCACACGGGTTCCACCGTCCACCGCCTTGTAAACAAACATCGGTTCCATGCTGCCATCGGCCGGATCCCAAAGCTGTGGCGTTCGACCCTTTGCACGGAACAGACAATCAGCGTTTACCTCTGATAAGGATTTGTTTCTTATGAAATAGATGTCTGTGTCTTTTGTCTGCCGGTGAACGTAATCCAGATCCGATTGATGTTTTTCAACCTGGCAGGAAAAGTCCGGTCCGATAGATTCTTGCGATAGCCATTGCAGCGGGGTCAAACCCCAAACAACCTTGCCTTTGCCATAACTGTTCTGCTTGACCGTGGTTCCATCACATGCTCCCCACATCATGTCAGCCAACGCACGCAGTTTTACACCACGCGATTCATGATCCTGCATACCGGGAACATCCAATGGCTTAGGGCCGATGATTGTTGCACCGTTGGAGACCAATGTCTCCAGTTTGACGAGCACTTCAAGCTGCATGTCTCGCTTATCGGGTAGTACGAGAACGCGGTATGACATGCCGTCAGGAAAGACTATCCGGCCGTCTTTAACAGACATGCGATTGACGATAACATCGCTGTTGACAACATCATAATCGAAGCCTGCGCCCAAGCCGTCAAGCAGAGGTTTCTCTGGAACATTGGCAAATGCGGGCCAGAAATTTGGGGCCTGGTCGCCGTAGTAATACGCGACATCCGCGACAAAAAGACCCTGCTGGAGCATATGACAGCAGCGAGCAAGGTAGTCCATAAACGGCCGGGCCTTTGACCACCATACGACTTGAGGGTTCATATCGACACCTGCGTGATAGCTGCGTCCGGGATAGCCGACCTCTACGGGTGAATGCGAATAACCGTGATAGGTTATGCGGTTGAGGCCCTCACAAAATGCCCTGTCTACGAGCTGCTTACGAACGAACGGGCTGTCCTTCCAACGGCGCCAGGTGGTCCACGATTCTGCATCGACATACGGTTTGCCATAGATGTGTGCCGCGGAGGCGATCTCTTTGACCAGAAAAATGTTATTCCGATTCTTGATCCAGAATTCACCGCGCGGTATCCCCACGTTGCCCAGTGCCTTCAGGGCGTCTACCGGACAGCTATCCCAGATAGGAGGGCCTGGGCCTCCGGCTTCACCTACAAGTAACAGGCCGTATTCAGAGCAGATTTCGCTGCCGGTTGTATAGTGGCTGAATATCAGCAGGTCGCTGACTGTCTTCTTGTAGTCATATTGAAACCGGCCACTCGTGGCCTTATCTTTTAAAGTCCACCCGGTCAAAACAGGCAGCCAGGCAACGGGATCATACCCATGATACTGTTTAAACCATTCAGGGAATTTCGGAGTCCATTGAATACCTTCGTGCAGTTCCATGCTATCGACTTCAAGGTATTTCAAGGGGCTGTCGGGATCGCCGCCTTTTGTTAATCCAAGCCTGTCAATGATGTACTCAAAGTGAAAACGCGTAGCTTCCGGATCCAGGAAATCGATGAACGGCCCCTTGGAATTCGGGCTGGCGGCAATCAACTGCTGGCCGTTGTTACTGCAGACATATCGCACAACCTGCCAGCGGCCGGCAGGTGCCGTCCAAATCAATTCCCCATTAATAAGCCTGTCGGTAATATCGATCACTTTTGATGGACCGTCAATTACTTTATCCTTTGAGTCCGGCCATGCCAGGACGGCCACGTCGAGATACCACTTCGGTAATCCATCTTGTCCTTTTGGGCAAAGGCGGGGGACTTCCGGGAAAGGAAGTTTCCGGGTGATCTGGCCAGGCCCGTTGATAGCGACACTTGTAAAGAACAGGTTTTTGCTCGCCAGCTCGGGAGGTATCCAGGGGCCGCCGGCGTTCCAGCCGCTGGAGGTGATCAGACCCAGGTCCAGGTCCAGGCGTCTGGCTTCTTTCATTGCGTGATGCATGAAAGCGACTGATTCCGAACCCATAAAGGGCGGACCTGCCGGAACAAAACCGCCAGGATTTCTCATCGCCTCGGTATCCCACATTTCCAGGCCGACGAGCCCCTTATCCTTCGCCTCTTCCAGATCACGCGTCAAACCCTCGAGCGTCACGGATCCGTTCAACCAGTTCCAATAGGCCCTCGGCCGGGCTTGCCGGCCCGGATTCTGGAATCCTGCGGCAAGCTCCCCATGGCCCGTTTCCGTGCGACTGCAGCCGGCTAAAATGATAGCCATCATAAAAACAACACTCTTTTTTTTCATTGTTTTTTTCATTGTTCCATTAAAATGATAGGGTTTAAAGATAATGATTTCCTGAATGAGATTATCACATCTAAAAAGATAAGGTCAAAAAATCAAAAAATGACACACTTAAAACAAGACCTGACGCCCATGTATGAGAAGCACAAAATCGGGCGATAAGGAACATCACGGATATTTCATAAATATTGCAATGAACAAGCTCAAATGGTAAGAGAAGATTATGGCTTATAGCAGCATATCGAGACGTGAGTTTTTGAGACGCGGCGTTTATGCCGGGAGTGCATTGCCTTTAGCTCTGTCCGGGTGTGCTAGGGGAAGACAAACCGGCAGGGGGGCGGATAAGCCGAATATTGTTTTTGTGCTGACTGACCAATGGCGGGCCCAGGCCACCGGATATGCCGGCGATCCCAATGTGAAGACGCCCCATCTGGATTCTTTGGCCGCCCGGAGCATCAACTTTGAGAATGCGGTCTCGGTCTGCCCGGTCTGCACGCCCTATCGCGCGTCGCTGATGACGGGCAGGTATCCGCTCAGCACGGGAATGTTCATGAACGATATCTTTTTGCCGAGCGGAGAGCTGTGCCTCGCGGAGATATTCAAAAGAGCAGGCTACCAGACTGCATATATTGGTAAATGGCATCTGGACGGACATGGCCGTGATGTCTTCATCCCGAGGAACCGCTGCCAGGGCTTCGACTACTGGAAGGTGCTGGAGTGCACCCATGAGTACAACCAATCCTTTTATTATGCAGGCGATGATCCGACCAAACTCAAGTGGAAAGGCTATGATGCCTATCCCCAAACACAAGATGCTCAGAAGTACATCCGGGAACATGCGGAAGCCGACAAGCCGTTCCTGCTGATAATGGCCTATGGCGGCCCTCATTTTCCCCATAGATATGCGCCGGAGAAACTCAAGCAGCAGTATCCGGTAGACTCCATCATGCTGCGGCCCAATGTGCCGGAAGAGATGAAGGATCTGGCCCGGAACGAAGCGCAAGGGTACTATGCTCATTGCACAGCGCTCGACAGTTGTGTCGGGGACCTCTATGAGACCCTGGAAGAAACCGGGGCGGCAGATAACACGATCTTCGTCTTCACCTCCGACCATGGCGAGATGCTCGGATCGCAGGGACAGCCACCCAAGCGAAAGCAGCGTCCCTGGGACGAATCTATACGTGTTCCTTTTCTATTGCGTTTTCCTGCGGCCAGCGGCCCAAAGGGGAGTTCGGTGAGGGCGCCGATCAACACACCGGACATCTTGCCGACGCTGCTGTCGCTTGCGGATATCGAAATTCCTGAGACGATAGAAGGAGAGGATCTTTCGCGTTTTATTCTTAACAGGAATTTGGATGAAGATCGGGCCGCTCTGTTCATGATGGTATCCCCCTTTGATTTCCCTGACAGAAAAGCATTCAGAGGCATCCGTACCTCGCGGTATACCTATGTCCGCACTTCTGACGACCCGTGGCTGCTGTATGACAACCATATTGACCCATACCAGATGAAGAACCTGGTAGGCGTGGATGATCATACTGAATTGCAGAAAAAACTGGAGGATATGCTTCAGACCAAACTCCAACAGACGGGTGATGAGTTCCACCCCAAAGAGCACTACCTGGAGGAATGGGGTTATAAAGTGAATCGTAATGGCGCTATTCCGTACTTTTTCGGCGATAAGCCGGCCAATTTCATGGTGCAGAGCCCCATGAACAGACCAAAGAAATTCTAGACGAGGAGATCATGAAGCCACATATCACGGCACTGATCAGAGCCATCCTGATCCTAACGGTCCTGCGTGCGTTTGTCGGTTGCTCAGAGGAGGATCTCAGATCGGCCGCCGCTCTCGACGGGAACAATGACTCCAAATCAAAGTCTTTCGATACGATCTCACCCGAAGCATTTGTGAATCCTCCTCTGGAAGCGAGGCCGGGGGCGTATTGGTGCTGGCTGAACGGCACGGTTGATCATGAACGGATGACCCGCGAGATGGAAGAAGCCAAAGCACTGGGTATGCGCGGTTTTGAGATCTGGGATGTCGGTGTCTACCGGCCTGTCAATATGGTTCCCGCCGGTCCGGCTTTTCTCGGCGAAGAATCCCTAAAAAACATCAAACATGCGATGAGCGAAGCCAAGAGGCTGGGACTCGAACTCAATATGATCGCTGCCAGCAGCTGGAACGCCGGTGGCGCATGGGTCAAGAAGGAGGACGGCAGCAAGCGGATCGCCAGCAGTTCCCTTATGGTGACGGGGCCACAAAAATTGAACGCTGTGCTTCCCCTGCCCTGCGATGATGAGACCTACTATTCCGACATATCCGTGCTGGCGGTTCCCCGGTCAGAAGACAAAAAACTCGGCTCGCCCGATCTCGGGATAGACCTGACCGGCAACATGGATGAGGAGGGAGTGCTCACCTGGGATGTACCAGAGGGGAAATGGACGGTCCTGCGCTTCGTCTGCCGCGGCACCAATCAGGGGCTGGTCGTTCCCAGCCCCAACTCCGACGGTCTGCTTATCGACCATCTCAGCGCCGAGGCGACCGAAAGACACATGCTGCACATGATCAACAAGCTGGGAGAAGTTGACCCGGGACACGAAATCTTGAAAATCATGAGTCATGACAGCTATGAAGTCGATGCGGCAAATGACTGGACCGAGGATTTTCCTGACGAGTTCAGAAAACGCAGGGGTTATGATCCCGGCAGATACCTGCCGCTGCTGGAAGGCTGGACACTGGATGATCTGGATGTCCAGACCCGCTTTGTGGCCGACTACCGCAAGACCGTCGGCGAGCTTATAACCGAACGACATTTCCGCGTCAGCCGCGAAGTGCTGAATCGGCACGGCATGGAACTCTGCGCCGAGGCGGGTCACGGAGGCTTTCCCCGGGTTGATCCGATCTGGGCACTTGGCGAAGCGGATATCCCTCGGGGTGAATTCTGGAACGGCAAGCGTTTCTGGGTAACCAAAGAGGCGGCCAGCGCGGCCCACCTCTATGGGCGCCGCTTCGTCGACTCGGAATCCTTCACCGGTTGGCGCAACTGGCTGGACGGGCCGCTGCACTACAAGCAGCTCTTTGATGTCGCAATTTGTGCTGGACTGAACCGCCTGACTTTCCATACCTTTGCCCACAATCCGCCGGAAGCGGGTCTGCCCGGATATGTGTATCACGCCGGTGAACACTTCAACGCCAACAATACCTGGTGGAAGCAGTCCGGTCCCATGCTCGCCTACATGGGACGCTGCTCCTATATGATGCAGCGAGGCGATTTTGTCGCGGGCGTTTGCTTTTATTACGGCGACCAGGCGCCGAACCTCGTGCCTTCCCGCCGGATCGACCCAAACATCGAGCCCCGCTACACCCTGGACAAATGCCTCCACTGCGGACGGGCGGTACCGGTAGATTTTCGACCGCTGGGCAGCGGATACGATTACGATTATATAGATGCAAACTCAATCATCAATCGCATGAAGGTCGATCCCGAAACCGGGCAGCTGGTCGTGGGTGATATGCGATACAGAGTGATGGTTCTGCCTGCACACGATCATATTGACCTCGCTGTCTTACAAAAAATCCAAGAGCTCGTACGACAGGGCGCAGCCATAGTAGGACCGGTTCGGCCGGTGCGCACCCATTCGCTGACCGGATATCCAGAGGCTGACCGGATGGTGGCGGGGATCGGTGCGGAGCTCTGGGGCGCTGCTGATTCGTCTCAGGAAAAGGCCCCCCGCAGCCGGAAATTCGGCAAAGGCAAGGTTTTCACGAATATGACATCGCGCCAGGTGCTGGCAGAGATGGGTGTAACACCCGACTTTACAGTGCTTAAGGGAGGCTCCCAGGAGGGGCCGGACCGGATCGATTACATCCATCGCCGCGCTGATAATGCCGACGTCTATTTCGTCTGCAATGGCGCAGCGGAAGCCAAAACACTGCTCTGCCGGTTCCGTGATACCGAGGGAAGACCGGAAATCTGGTATCCCGTCACCGGGGAAATATGTTCGCCAAAGGCAGTCAGCCGCCAGCCCGACAACTCCTGCCACATCGAGCTGGAGCTTCCGGCGATCGGGTCGGCCTTCGTCGTGTTCCGCCGCGATGGTCATCTATTGGAAAAACCTGCCCCTATTTTCGCAGACACACCAGAAAAAAGGATCCCGATCAAAGGGAAATGGACGGTGAGATTCCAGCCCGGCAGGCTTGCGCCCGAATCCGTGGAATGGGACAAGCTGATCGACTGGACAAGGTCAGAAGAGTCCGGCATCAAGTATTTTTCAGGCACTGCCACCTACTCCATCCAGTTTGAAATGCCCGAGGCCGCGGCCGGAGACTTCTGGCTGGACCTCGGCAAGGTATACGAAGTTGGCGAAGTAAGTATTGACGGGCAGGATCTCGGGACCGTCTGGACCTTTCCCTTCCGCGTTAATGTCCCGGCAAAATTGCTCAGCAAAGGCTCTCACCTGCTCGAAGTGAAAGTCACCAACGTCTGGAATAATCGCCTTGTAGGCGACCGGTTCCTTCCTGAAGAAGAGCGCATAACCCGCACCAACATGCAGGGGCAGCACACAAAAAGCAGCCCGCTGGTTCCCTCGGGCCTGATAGGGCCGGTGACGCTGCAGCCGGTAAAACAAAACTGAGATGCGGTTTCAAAAGGAGAAAACGCATATGTTTAATATGGAAAGAAGAGTTTTGTTAAGCTTATCAACTGCTGCATTAGGGGCATTTATGGCAGGTCTTTTGTTAAATTCATGTAAGAACAATACCGCTCGCCCAACTAATGATAAACCGAATATAGTATTTATACTTATTGATGACCTCGGATGGAAAGACGTTGGATACATGGGATCCGAGTATTATGAAACACCCACAATTGACAGGCTGGCTA
>JAFDJF010000544.1 GCA_019307645.1 Deltaproteobacteria bacterium | reverse complement strand
CCACTTCCGATTGCCTCGCCGATGCCAAAGACGGCATGCGGGGCGCGGTCGCAATCTCCGGCAATATAAACCTCCGGTAACCGGCCTTTCAGCACTTTATACAGGGTGTCATTAGGCATTTTTCCAGTGACCAGGACCACTGTATCCACGTCCTCAATCTTACCCTGCTGTCCGTTGTGTGGGTTTATGGTTATTATCGCACGGCCCGCTATCTGTATAACCGCGGTATTGGGACTGAGGGTTACCTTGCCCATGATGCGGCCGTACAACCAGGGCAACTGTAACGTGGCAAACAAGAGAGCGCCCACGCTTGGGTCACTTGTGACCAGTTCCACGTTCCTGCCCTGATCGACCAGCCACTCGGCTATCCCCGGCCCCACAAGAAATCCGGTCTCATCCACGATCACAACCTTTTGGCCTGCTGTTTTCCTCCCTGAGAGAATCTCTTCCGGCGTTGTTACATTGTCCTGTTCCCAGCCGGCAATGGGACTGAAGGTGGCCGCGTTGAGACCGTCTCGAAAGTAAGATGCCCCTGTGGCCACGATCACGGCATCGGGCTTAAGCTCACTCACCTTGTCTGCGGATATCTCTTTGCCCAGGTGAATTTCAACACCCATTTTCGGCAGCTGTGCCTGAAACCAGCGGACGATATCGCCAAGCTCGTCCCGCCCGGGCAATGAGGCAGCAAGGGGCAACTGTCCCCCCAGGGCCTCCTGCTTTTCATAGAGCATCACCCGGTGTCCCCGCGTGGCTGCAGTTCGGGCGGCTTCCATGCCGGCCACGCCTCCTCCGACCACCAGGACCGTCTTCTTGACCTTTGCCGACAGGATCGAGTCAACGCCAAACGCCTTCTCCTTTCCTGCAGAAGGATTTACGCTGCACCCGATCGGCAGCCCCATAAAGGAGCGGCCCGTGCACCCCTCGTTATCAGCAAGGCAAGGACGGATGTCATCAAGCCTGCCTGCAAGGGCCTTGTTTGCCAATTCCGGATCGGCGATTTGCCCCCGGCACATGCCTATCAGATCGGCCTGGCCCTGGGCCAGGATCTTTTCAGCAAGAAGCGGGTCTTTAATTCGGCCCACAGCCATCACGGGGATGTCTTCCAGGACTTCCTTGGCTGCAACAGCAGTGTAGACCATGTGTCCGGCCGGTGCATACATTGGGGCGGTCATGATGTGGGTCTGATGCGGCTCTATGGCGGCATCAACACTTAGATAGTCAACCTGCCCCGTGGCCTCGAGTTCCTCGGCAATCTGCTTTCCCTCATCCAGGGTAATTCCCCCGGGCATCATTTCATCCATAATCAAGCGCACGCCCACTGCCAGGTCATCATCCACCTCTTCCCGGATCCGGTCGAGGATCTCCAAGAGGAAGGTCATACGATTTTCAAGCGAACCACCGTACTTATCGGTCCGTTTGTTACAAAGCGGGGAAAGAAACTGGTTGATGAGTGCCCCATGTGTGGCGTGGAGCTCAACCCCGTCAATACCGGCGTCCCGGAGATTTCTGGCGCTGGCACCGTAGGACTTGACATACGCTTCGATCTCCTCAACCGTGGCCTCGCGCGCGCTGATGCGCGTCCACATATTGGGCATTACCGAAGCGCCCCTGCCGGCCCATATACCCAGCAGATAGAGCTGACAAAATATTTTTGTGCCATGTTCGTGTACCATATCGGCAACCTTTTGGAAGCCCGGGATGCATCTCTCATCGTGGGCGAACGTGTTGGCCTCGCTCATGAACACCTCAGGTTCCTCCCCTGCCAGGGTACCCTCGATGATGATGAGACCGGCACCGCCTTTGGCCCTTTCGGCATGGTAGAGACCCATTCGTTCCGAGAGCATCCCGTGTTCGGACAAATTGGTCACGTGCGGCGGGAATACGATACGATTTTTTACTGTCACCGGCCCAATCTTCATAGGGCTGAAAAGGTACTTGAATTGTTCAGACATCTGTGAACCTCCTTAGGGCTCGCGCAAAAATGTGAATTTATTTTTACGCGAACTCTTATTTGTCATCTTCTGCGTCCCCTAATATTTTCTCCTGGATTAGAAATTCTACGAAATGCCCTGCCAGTCGATCCGTTGAACCTTCAAGTATATCGCTTGGTTCATTCGTATCACCTCCGGACATCATTTGTTGTAACCTGTCTGAGGCAGACAGACTGCTGTCAGGGGAAAATACCATCCTTGTTTTAGGTCTTGGTTGAGAAAAGTTCATGATCTGTGTCATACTTTCTTCACTGTCAGAATCAATCCCAAGCGCAACAGTATCCAGTGCTTCAACTTCCGCTTCTTGCGCAGACAGTCTGTTTGGAAGGGTAGGGTATCTTGGGTCATTTAATGCCGTTTCTGCTGTGAACAGGGCCGGTAAACCGCATTCCAGTTCTTCTTTATCACCCTTTCCCAGGTACCGTTCAACAATCGCTTTCTTTTCGGGTGCAGAAAGGTTCATGCTCACAATTCCTGAAATCTGCGGAACACGAAGCCATTCGGCTATAAAAGAACCCACCTGGCCGTTATTACTGTCGATGGCTTTTTTCCCGCAAAGGACCAGATCATACCCGATTTTTTCAATGGCCGAGGCCAGGACCAACGCAGTCGACCACGGGTCAGAACTTTCATAATTGATACGAATCATCCGATCGCCACCCATAGCAAAGGCATACCTCAGAGCCCTCTCTGTTTCAGGTTGACCTGCGGTTATAATAACGACCTCACAGTCAATGACACGTTCCTTAATTTTAATGGCTTCTTCTACGGCCACCTCGTCATAAGGGTTAAGCATTGAAACCATTTTTTCCGAATCAATTTCGCCCGTCGAGAGGTCAATTGCCGTGGGATCATAGATATAGCCAACCTGTTTGATGCAAACAACAACCCTCATCTTTTATGCTCCCATATT
>JAFDJF010000543.1 GCA_019307645.1 Deltaproteobacteria bacterium | reverse complement strand
GCCAGAAGGAGGCCGTGCCCAGGAGGATGGAGTAGACATCCTGCCTGAACATATCCAGCAGCACTGACCGGGGAGCATCGCCCTGCTTGTGGACGGCATACGGGACATTTCCCTTCAGGATATGCCAAACAAGGTTCATATTATGGTAACTGGTAAAAAGTACAAGCGCACGGCCCTTTGTTCTTTTTACGATATCTGAAATTCGCCGCGCAATCTCAGCACCGAATCTGGGATCATTGGGTCCGGGCAAATCTCTCGGAATATACATCAGGGTTTGAGTTTCAAAATCAAAATGGGATGGATAAATTCCCTCCAGAGTGTCTTTGGGCAGGTCCAGCCGTGAACGGATATACTCAAAGTTTCCGTTCGTGGAAAGCGTGGCCGATGTAAAGGCGGTTGTCTGCACCTTTTGGTAAAGCATTTCATTCATCGGCTCTGATATGTCAAGGGGGGATGCATGAAGTACCAGAGACCTTTTTCGCCTTTCATACCAGTTCAGCCAATTGATGTCTCTCTTCCACAGCACTTGATCCAATAGAAGGTTCAACTCACCTGCCCTGGCTGCCAATGCGTGGAGGGGAGTACTAACCTGTATTTTGCCAGGGTCGGCAAGGAGATCATCCCGTTGCTCAAGACCGGCCTTTTCACAGACAAACATCAGTCCCCGGCTTATGTCCCTGGCAGGACCCTCTCTCAAGGCAGAAAGGGTCTCTTGATCCAGTCTGCCTTTAACTTCTCGGTCTTCAAAGATGGACCGTAATTGCTCAGTTGCGGCTTTGATATTGTTCAGGTGTTTCTTCAGCTTACCCTTGGCCGCATTCTGGAAGCCCTTCATTTTTTCCAGATCACCGGCCAGCTCTGACAGTTGGTTTGTGCTGAGGCTTTCCCCAAAATAGGAGGTGCCGATTTCTTCAATGTTATGGGCCTCATCGAACAAAACGACCTGAAATCTGGGGATAATTTCACCGAATCCCGATTTTTTGACCTTCAGGTCGGCAAAAAAAAGATGATGGTTTACAATTATAACCCTAGACCTGGCAGCTTTACTGCGTAGTTTGCTCAAGAAACAGTCTTCCTGAAACATACACTGCACACCCAGACACTGGTCTGAGGTCGAAGACAGGGCATCCCAGAGAGGATCGTCATCTGCAAGCCAGTCCAGTTCCGCACGATCACCAAAGCGCGTCTTTTTCCGCCATTTATCCAGTCTTTCTTTGGCCTCTGCAGGGCCTGTCTTAAAAAGAGACGACTGGGAAAAATACTGGTGATATTTGTTGTGACAAAGGTAATTCTTCCGTCCCTTCATGATCATGGCATCCACATTGAGACCGGTGGCTTTTTGCAGAAGGGGCAAGTCCTTAAAGTAGATCTGTTCCTGAAGGTTCTTTGTTCCCGTGGAAATGACTGCCTTTTTGCCGCTCAGAATGATCGGGACGAGATAACCGAATGTCTTTCCCGTGCCTGTGCCCGCTTCAACTATGGCTGGAATTTCCTTTTGAATTGCTTCCTGAATTTGAAATGCCATCTCAAGCTGGGAGGGACGGAACTCAAACGCCTGGAGAGATCGGGCCAGCAGACCATTTTGACCCAGAATGTCTTTAATTGTGGCAGGGGCGTTTGGCATGAGGCCAATATAGTTTTGGGAAATGGACTCGTCAATGGGGAAAATGAGATAAAAACAACTTGCCAAGCAGATACAGAGCTATGGTTTTCAGCTGGTAACTTCTTAGTAAAGAATCCGGGTCCGGTTCGGATTTATTGAGAAGTTACTTCGGCTGCAGATCTGCGATCTTGGTAAAATTGAAGAAAAATGGTAGCCTGTATGGTGCTCTACTCAGGTTCAAGGGTTCAAGGTTCAGAGGTTTGTGGAGCAACCGTGAACCGCTGAACCTTGAACCTGACAACCTGAGTAGTCATGCTGTATGTAACTAGTGTCCATCCAGAAATGGCTATTTTGTCCAATCTCTGCGTCGGATTCGGATTTTAATCCTCGAAATATTACAATATATTCCTGCGGTTAAAATCCTAATCCTTCTTGACCTTGAACGAAATATCTCATTTCTGGATGGACACTAACTAACAAGCCCAAAGATTGCTATTGGAGGAATTGAATGAACGGCGCAACGCTCTTGATATTCGGCATCATTTTCTTTATTGCTGCATATCTGCTTTACGGACGATACCTTACGCGGTTGTTTGAGATTGACCCGGGGCGTGAGACGCCTGCGCACACCAGGAGTGATGGGATTGATTATGTGCCGGCAAAATTTCCGGTCCTGTTCGGCCACCATTTCGCGTCAATTGCCGGCGCCGGCCCGATTGTAGGACCCGTGCTGGCCGCTTATCTGGGATGGGGTCCTGTTGTGCTGTGGGTGTTGTTGGGCAGTGTTTTTATTGGCGCCATGCATGATTTTGCAGCCCTCCTGGTATCTGTCCGTAATGAGGGCCGTTCAATCGGACACGTTATAGAACAGCATCTCGGATATGCCGGGCGACAAATCTTCCTTGTTTTCTGCTGGTCTGCCCTTGTTCTCGTTGTCGCAATCTTCGCGCTGCTGGTTGCCAGGACATTTGTGGAAACCCCGGCAGTAGCCACAGCCTCGATCCTCTTTATCGGAATGGCACCTGTTTTTGGATTCCTTGTTTATCGCAGGGGTATCTCGATTACACTGGGAAGCCTTGTCTTTGTCCCCCTGCTATTTTTCTTTATCTGGGTAGGCACCCGGTTCCCTTTTGATTTAACAGCCTTTTTCGGCATTTCCGCAGATACTGCAAAAAATATCTGGCTGGTCGTGTTGTTCATATACGTTTTTATAGCATCCACAAGCCCGGTCTGGATTTTGCTTCAGCCCAGGGATTATCTGAATTCTTATCTGCTTTACGCAATGGTGCTGGTCGGTTTCGTC
>JAFDJF010000542.1 GCA_019307645.1 Deltaproteobacteria bacterium | reverse complement strand
ATCTCTCTGAGTGCCTCTTGACCCATTTCCGTATTCATATAGCAGACTCCGATACGAGGCTGCCTGTCACCCATTTCATCGACCACATAATCAATCAAAACCCGGGCACAATATCCCATGGAAAGCATGGTACTGAAAACATATTTTTTCGGCGGCTCAGAAATCCAGGTCGACTGAACAGCAGCACAAATCAACGGCACCCTGTACTTTTCGATTAGAGGCAACTGGGCTTTAACCGGCGCTGATCCCATATTGGCCACCATGGCAAACACTTTTTCCTTAAAAACCAGCCTCTTAAAGGCACTCAGGGCGATGCTGGGATTGTATTTCCCATCCTGAACAAACAATTTGATCTTCCGACCGTTGATTCCCCCCGCCCTGTTAATATCCTGAAAACATCTCTCCATCGACCACATAAACTTTCTGGCACCGTCAGCGCAAGGCCCTGTCAGATCGGGAACAAACCCAATTCGAATTTCAGTTGCGCTTACGCCTCTAGTTTCCGCAGCGCCTGAAATGCCTGTTATGCCCGATATACATAAAACTAAAGCAAGGGCAAAGATCGCTTTGCCCAAATTGGCGGTAATAAGTAATGTCTTCATTTTTTAACCTCTTTCAAGTTCTTGTAATATGCGCAAACTTCAAGTAAAGATGTTCTCAAACCCTCTTTCTCTTTTCATACACATTAAATATCCCCTCAGGCCTTAAAAGCAGCACAATGAAAACAACGACCCACGGAAAGGAATCTTTTAATGTCTCAGGCATGAATACCCCTGCCAGGATCTCGGAAATCCCTAATACAAATCCGCCTACCACAGCCCCCAGGATACTGCCGAATCCGCCAAGCACTGCGGCAGGTAAGGCCTTAAAGCCTATATGACTGATAGATGGACTCAGAAAAATAATCGGGGCAACCAGAATACCGGCTGCAGCCGCCAGTATCGCACCGGAAATCCAGGAGATGGAATGAATGCGTTTGACCCATATGCCGCATAAATGAGAAGCAACAGGGTCCTGGGCATTGGCTCTCATGGCTGTCCCAATCCTTGTATACTTGTATAAAACAGCAAAAACAATCATGAGGAGCAGTGATATGATGATGATACTGAGATGAGAAGAGGTGATGACTGCTGAAAAAATCTGCACAGGTGTTTCCGTCAAAGGGGATGGCAATGTTCGGTCGGTATAGCCCCATATCATCCCAACCAGACCCTTTAAGATGATTCCTACAGATATTGTGGCCATTACAACCGGAAACAGGGGGTACCCGATCAGCGGGCGGAAGATAAGCCTGTCGAGAACAAAGCCCAGTAAGACAGCAAATATAAGAACGCATACATATGATATCATAAAGGGCAATTGTAATTCTGTGAGGAAGACAAATGCGACAAATGCAGAAATCATCATCATGTGGCCGTGGGCAAGATTCAAGATATCAGTTGATTTGTATATGACGGAAAAACCAAGGGCTATCAATGCATAAATACTACCCAGGGCCAGGCCATTGATGATCTGCTGTAGAAGCATGTTTTTATCCTCGTTAGTTAGTGTCCACTAGTTAGTGCCTCCTAGTTAAAGCTCAACACTTAAAAGCAAAGACAAATCCTCGACCAGCCTTTTAAGACCCGGAGCACCAATTTGCTCTTCGATGGTGATTTCCAGTTCAACCGCTCTTTCATGTAACCTGGGAATCAACTCACGGGTTTTGTCAGTGATCTTGAGAACATTAAGTCTGGCATCCTGAGGATGCGCTTCTTTGGTGACCAATCCCATGGCCTCAAGACGCTGAATCATTGATACTGCAGTCGCCTTACGGATTTTCATTTGTTCGGCAAACTCCCCCAGGCTCAGGTTTTCCTGAAAACAGAGAACTCCCAGGGCGATCATCTGTTGCGCAGTGATTCCCAGCGAGGCAAGTTCGCGATTATAATAAGCCAATAGTTTTCTCACTGTCTGGGTGGACAACGTCAAAAGGAAATATTTGGCTGTGGAACTATTCATTAGCATACTAACGTTAGCTAGCTAACAATTGTGTTTATGTCAAGAAAAAAGTGGGGTTTTAAGTCCTATTTTTTTGTCAAGACCATTTTTTACAGGTTTATTCTGGGGTTACTGTTTCTTATTTTCCATAACAGCCGCGCTTATGGCCTTAGAAACTTTTTCGCAGCTTTCCACAACGGACGCATCGTCTTCAAAGGCCTTGATCATATCCGAAGTGATCTCTTTAGTTTCAGCCCATTTTTCCCCGTAAAATAGCGCCGGCCCGCTGTATTTGCATTCCAGACCGTTTCCACAGATGTAGCAAGGCCAGGTCGCGCTTTTAAAGCTGACATTACCAACCATATTAAAATTAAAATAGCCCTCCATGTGGGATGCAATTTCCTGAACTGTCTCTTCGACCTGTTCTCCGCCAACAGCAACGGCCACACCCGGTTTATCCAGCGTTTGAGGTCTCAAATGTCTCAGAGGGTACATCCTTTCCATAAACGTGCGCGTGAGGGCATTGGGATGAGCAAAGTAGGTTACCCCGCCGACAACAAGTGCGTCTGAATTCACTATTTCATCATAGAGCGGGGCCATATCATCTTTCTGGACGCATCTGTTCGTGGATGCACATTTCACGCAGCCTTTGCATGCGTAAATATTCAGATCTTTAAGATCGATAATCTTGTGTTCAAGGCCGGTATCCTTCCCAATTTTTTCCATCATTCGCCGGAGATTACTCTTGGGCTTCGGGCTCCCGTTGATAAATAAAATCATTTTTTCCCCTCCTTGGTTTACATTTTTGACGGTGCATACCCTTTTATCTAAATATTATCTCCACCAACCTTAGCTCACCCCTGAGAAATCCTGTCTCCCGGTAATAGGTAAGGTACTCCACCCGGCCATTGTCCAGCGCAAACTCTA
>JAFDJF010000541.1 GCA_019307645.1 Deltaproteobacteria bacterium | reverse complement strand
AATGAGTCATGGTTGTATTTCCAGCCACCGACATTCCTGCAATGGAACTGGGATCGATCCCATGTTTTCCGGCCAGCTGGTCAATCTCTTTATTGAGCCTTTTAATCACAAGGCCCTGCAACTCTTCCAAACCGCCCTCCCGGGCCGTGTAATGAATACGCGTCAGTATGTCAGAACCGATTTTTATCTGGGGATTGTGAAATGAGATTTCGTCTTTGATCTCCTGGCTCGCAAGATCAAACAACCTGACGACAACAGTGGAACTGCCAAGGTCTACAGCGAGGACATAGATCCGATTCCCGGTCTGAATCGGAAAAATGTCTATTAAACGCCATCCGTTATTGGCCTTGAACAGTAAGGCCTCCACCAGATAACCGTACTGATTCAATATGTGAGGCAGTCTCTTTACAAGGGAAAAATCAACTCCCACATGTCCTGTTTGAAGGCCTTTTTTTATCCCCTTTATTAAGCGGTCTACATCCGCCGTGTTATCCTGCAAACTGGGAGGAATGATTTCGGGCGTCAGTTTTTTTATCCACGCATTATCTTCAGGTGTTTTTTTCATGTTCTTTTCTGGCAACCGAAAATCATGGAACAATGTGTGGGATATCAGATAATTATAACCGTTGAACCTTGAACCGGTCTCTTCAGGATATATTATACCACTTCAAGTCAAATGATTTCATCGCACTGTTAACCCTGGATTCTATTCTAAGTAACTCCTTATAATTCGTTATATATTCAGCCACGTTTTCTGCCTTTCGTCGTGAGCGAATAGCCTCCAGTTTGAATAATCCGGCATGACCACTCTGATCTTTTGTCGAATGAGGTTGCCAGAATTTTGGTAACTTCCTTGATTTCAGAAACTGCATGAAACGCCACCTGTGCAGATTGAGTATGGAAAATCTTGGATTGTCCATAAGATCATCAAGGGTGTTTATCCCGTATTTCTTGAGCTTCATTCTGTTTGCCGTATGCTCGAGCCTCACCCTGTCAACGTCCTTGAGAAACCAGTCTTTGCCCTGTTTTTTGCTTTCAGGGCCTCTCTCATAGACTCTGTGATATCTCCCGATCTTATATCCAAGACTCCTGGATCTGTCTTTATGGTTTCTGTGATCTCCAAGTATCTTCCCCTTTTTCCGATAACTCAGATGAAAGCATCTCCTGTCAACCCAGAAAAGGATCGTCGCCCCAACATGGTCTACACAGAACTGGTCAACAACGTACTCTACTTTTGAAACAGCTAAATTCGGCAACCTCCTGTTTAACCATATTAAAAATGCCTTGTGAGTTTCGAGGGTAATGTCATTTCTTGGGTGTATTTCTATGGAACACTGCGGGGAAAAGGGTTTTTTATTATTAACAAGAACAGTAAGGTAAAGATCAGGAAAGCCCTTGATCTCCTTTATTACTTTTGTGTCATAATTTCTGTTTTTCTTGTCAGATATCAGAGTCTCGTCATTTTCCAACGGACCAAGCACGTTACTTATTTCAGTATAATCATAACGACCGAAAACTCTTATCCTGTTAAGCTTCGCTTCAACATATGCAATCGCTCTTCCAGCGTAATCAAATAATCTCCCGGGATGTAATTTCTGGAGTTCTTCTTTTGACCATTCCCGATCTGTTTCTCGCTTAAGCATAATTATAACTACTCAGGTTGTTAGGTTCAAGGTTCAGCGCCTGCCCTGGCCTCCGGCTCGTAGAGCCTACGCCTCGGAGAGCGCGACGGAATGCGAATATGAAACTGCTTTTACTGCTTATGATCACGTGGCTTTCCGTCACCACATCTTGCTATGCCAGGTCTGGGCCAGGGGTTCACGGTTGTTCAGTTCTTTCGCTCCAAGTTGCGCTTGTCTGCCTTTCTGTTGCCTAAAATCCGGGCTTGGCGGGCATAATCGCCGCCGTCATTTGTGATGCGGGTTTCTAAAAAGAGACCCTTACGGCCTGACCCGGTTTCAAAGCGCAAAACTGTTACGCCTAACGTCATCGCCATTAACTTAGGGTTCGCTCAAATTGTTGGAAGATTCTGGTCTGCAGGGGGATAAGACTGCCGGCAAGGGTCTATCGTGAAATACATGCTCCATCCAGGCATTTAATTTCGAGGTCTTTGCGCATGGGGATCAACCCAAGATGGTGTGAATTATCAATATGATAATCCGACCTGGTAATGCCCCTTATTGCGACCCTCTTTGAATTGAGTAATATGCCGGACCTCAAGAGTCATCATCAGATCATCCTCGGGCGTGCGATACTTCATCTCTATCTGGTCGCCAACTCTAAGTTTTTCAAGGACTTCTAGATAATCATCCGTCACAAGCATACCCATCCCCCCTGAAGAAGTGTCCAGTGGTTTAAACCGATATCTTGCCCCCTCCAGTGTAAACTCTAAATAAGTATCCTCACCATCCTGCTCAACATCAGATCTTTCGTAAGCACGCCTCTCTTCATAATTCATTTTCACACCTCAATCGTCCGCCCCGTGATATATTGAGCAATGCAACAAACGACTGTTAAAAAACGGGCCGTGGCCATGCATCGTGAAAGGGAGGGGTGACACTCAAATATCTCCCTGATCTAAAACATCTCTTAACTTCTGTGACAATTCTTTGATGTTAAAAGGCTTCTGGATAAACTGATTACAGCCCCGTTCCAAGATATCCGTTGCCATCCCATCGATGCTGTATCCGTTTGTTTTCCCTGTATATATTAATGGCTTCTTCACCGCTGCCGGCGAACATCGCCTCATAACCAAGAGCCTTCAGGATTTCTTCTCCCACTTCAATGATCATTTTTTCATCATCTACCAGCAGGACAGTCTCCGGGCCTCTGATAATCTGTGTGTTATCGACCTGCTCCTGTTTTACCTTTTTGGTTGATGAGGGGAGATAAAACCTGAATGTGGATCCCTCACCTTCCTTACTGTCCACTTCAATGATGCCGTTGTGGTTTTTAATAATACCATAGGCAGAAGCAAGTCCAAGGCCTGTGCCATGTCCCATCTCATTTGTGGTGAAAAACGGCTCAAAGATCCTTCGTTGAGTCGCTTCGTCCATACCGACTCCGTGGTCGGCGACAGAAACCTTCACATACGGCCCGGGTTCTAAATTGAAGGGGCTGACAGTAGATGTATCAAGTGTCACATTCTCGGATCCAAGAGTTATATCTCCGCCGCCGGGCATTGCATGGGCGGCATTGAGAAAAAGATTCAACAGCACCTGCTCGATCTGTCCCGCGTCCGCCTCAACAGGCCAGACCTCTTTTGCATAATTCTCATGAATGATTATTTCTTTTTTTGCACGCCCAAACATCCGGGCTACCCTGCTAAGCAAGCCATTCAGGTCAATGGGTTTAACATCATACTTCCCGCCCCTGGCAAAACCCAACAGCTGCTTTGTCAGTTCCGCTCCCCTTTGAACATACTGTTCAACATTTTTTAATTTCTCATAATGGGGATGATCGGAGTCGATATCGAGCAGCATAATGGAGGCGTAGCCCTGCACTCCCATAAGCAGGTTGTTGAAATCGTGGGCAATGCCTCCGGCAAGAGTGCCGATTGCTTCCATCTTCTGTGCATGGTGAAGCGTGGATTCGAGACGCTTCCTCTGGCTTATATCTCTTGCTACGCCATAGGTCCCGATATATCTCCTGTTATTTTCATCCTCCGCATTTTCATACATGCCGCTGGATTTCAGTTCAACGGTCAAATGTTTGGCCTCACCCGGCTCCAACCTTTTGCAGTTGTCGGAAATTTTCAGCCTCAACTCAACACCAGAGATGGCCCGATTACCGGTCCGCCTATTGTGGAAGACGCCATTTGCCTTTTCCAGGTCACCTTCATGAATGATCGTTGAATAGTGTTT
>JAFDJF010000540.1 GCA_019307645.1 Deltaproteobacteria bacterium | reverse complement strand
TATTTCCTTAGAAAAGGAAATATCCAGAGCGGACAGAAAGCCCTCATCTTTGGCGCTTCTGGGGGGATTGGTATTTATGCGGTACAGCTTGCCAAGTACTTCGGGGCAGAAGTTACCGGGGTATGTAGCACGTCGAAATTAGAAATGGTGAAATCTCTGGGAGCTGATAAGGTGATTGATTACACCAAAGAGGATTTCACAAAAAGCGCCCAGACCTATGACATAATTTTTGACACGGTAGGCAAGACTTCCGTTTCACGTTGTTTAAGATCGTTAAAGGAAAAGGGCCTGTATATATTTGCAACCTTTGGGCTGGTAATGCTGATTCACGCACTCTGGCTTACAAGGAAGAGTAGCAAGAGTGCAATATTTGGTGTCATCGAAGAGAGTACTGATGATCTAATTTTCCTTACAGAGCTTATTGAGGCAGGAGAGATAAAACCGGTCATAGATAGATCTTATCCTTTGAAACAGACAGCCGAAGCTCACCGCTATGTCGAAACAGGCCACAAAAAGGGTAATGTAGTCATAACTATGTAAATGGATGTGACAAACATAGGATTAACCCCCTGATTAATCCTTTTGGGGTATGACACTAATACCACCATACTAGTAAGCTCTATGTGTAAGCTTATTCAATCTAGAAACAAAATGGAGAACATCAGTAATATCATCCCTCTGGTCCTAAAGGCCGTAGCAATGGCAATGGCCATCGTCAGCATTGTGATGGGGTTTTTTCCAAAGGAGACAACTGTTAAAACCCACATAACGCTGCTCAGTATTGGGTTGGCTGCACTTGCTATTGCCGCCCTTCAGTAAGAAGAATATTCAAATATTTTGACAGGAAAGAAAAATAATCATGAATACTGAAACAAAAGAAAACACCAACTCTTTTTGGGGCTTTTTTGGGCGGGTAATTGTTGCACAGGTCTTGACCTATTTCTTTATGGGTGTGCTTACAGTTGGGGCAGGGATTCACATTTATGCATATTATGGTGCTAATCCTGATCCATTATTTACAGCACTTCAACGGCCTATTGATTCCTCTTTGGTAATGGCTGGCCCACTATTCCAGATTCTTCGAGCTGCCATTTTCGCGTTGGCTTTGTACCCATTCCGTAGTATTTTTCTTGAAAAAAAATGGGGCGTGATCTACTTATGGGGCTTATTCCTTGCACTGGCGATCTTTGCCCCTGCAGGAGAGGCACCTGGTTCAATTGAAGGAGTGGTCTACACTAATCTACCCACAATGTTTCATCTTATCTACTTGCCTGAACTTATCATTCAGACGCTGGCCTTTTCCTGGTTACTGGTCACATGGGAGCTTAATAAAGGCAAGAAATTGCTCACTATCCCCCTTGTCATAGTGTTTGCCCTAATCGTGATCATGATAATCATGGGTTTAGTGCTACCGCCTGCTTAGACCATTGAAAAACAGATACAAATAATTTGCATATATTTCCTGATGAATCCTTGGGATTGTTTGTGGATGCAAATGACACAACCTACAAACCCAACCTTATTTTCGACCCTTTCGCAAGCCTGGATTGGTAGAGAGCAATTCTTTACTAGTAGTATCAAGTCCGTAAGCTGATCTGGGAGCCGCCAAATCCGGCGGCACCAGACCAGGCTATCACTAGGAAGATTTTTAACCCTCTGAACAACACGTTCGGGGTATGACACTAATACCACCTTGCGAATATGCTATAGGTGTAAGTATTTTTCAAACATGATGTAACAAAAAGGAGAAAAATATCATGAAGTCTTTCATCAAAAAACATCAGATCAGCAGCTTTATTGTAGTTACGTTGATCATCGGTTGGTTCCCCTGGTACACAGGCCGAGGCAGTATTATTTTTGCCGCACCATCGATAGCGGCGTTAATTGTGGCTTTTCTTGTGGATGGCTGGGAGGGGATTTTAGATATATTGCGGAGATTGGTCCGGTGGCGGGCAAACTGGCGCTGGTATGTTTTCATCCTGTTCTCACCCGTAGTCCTCTACATAATGGCAGTTGGTGTCCATGTCCTTTTGGGTGGAACTGCGCCCCAGTTCCACTTGCTTAGAGAAAATCAATATTTGATATTGATGACATTCATAATTTTCCTGCTTCCCTGGCAATCGAGTGCTTTTCTGGAAGAGATTGGTTTTCGCGGATATGCTCTGGAGAAGCTGCAAAATAAATGGGGCCCCTTGGTGGGGACTCTCATTTTGGGAGCTTTCTTTGGCGCATGGTTGTTGCCAGAGTTCTTCCAGCCGGATTCTTTTCAATCCCTTATGGGGGGCATGAGTTTCTACCCGTGGTTTATCCTTACAGAAATTGGTTGGTCTATATTAATGACCTGGGCTTATAACAATACTGGCAAAAGCTCATTGATCGCTGGCTATTTGTTTCACACGGCATTCAATACCTGGTCCCTTGTCATGCTGACAAACGCCATCCCAGGTGACCCCCCCCCGGTGTTTGATTCGACCCTTTTCATTGTCACTGGGGTGATCGTGGCTCTGGCGGGAGTCGCTGTGGTGGTTGCAACCAAAGGGCAGCTTGGCTTCAATCCAGAGGCAAATACCTGAGAAATAAATTTCAGAAAGAAGGAAAAAAATTAGCCCGTTTTCTTGCAAGGATACCCCAAATCCGGGTGAAACAGATCTACAAACACCAGAAGGAAAGATCAGATTATTAACCCCCTAGAATAACCCGTTCGGAGTATGACACTAATACCACCTTGCGGTTATGCTGAAGTCGTAAGATTTCAGCAATCTCTGAAATAGTCAAAAAGGAGAAAAAATAATGACTAAAAAAAAAAAAGGTATGACGAATGGAAAAAGAATTTACTTTTTAGACAATCTTAGAACAATCAGTATCTTTCTAGTGGTTCTATATCATGCTGGCGGTGTATATGAAGCAAC
>JAFDJF010000539.1 GCA_019307645.1 Deltaproteobacteria bacterium | reverse complement strand
GGGATGGGTTGGCGTTCTGTGGAGGAATACCTTGCAAGAGAAATAGAAAGCGATCCGGTTAAGTCCATACAATTCTACTACCTGATGCATTCACAGGTGGGAAAACCACCCTTCCTTTACAGTGGGGACAATGCGCGTAAGATCATTGAGACTGCTGCAGTCAATAAGAACTCTCGAAAAAAAGCTCTTTCTCTAATTGACCTGCTCGGTCGCTTCGGGATTCACCAATATAAGAGTATTTATGACCGCTACGCAGGATAGCCATAGAAGCCTCTTTTAAAAAAAGAGGATGCCCGTGAAATACTGACATTTTCAGTTTGGGATAGGCGACGGTTCTGGAGGATTTTATCAGAGACTTTTATCGGTTTGAACTGATTAAGGAAATTGGTGTGATAAACTCAGGAGTCAAATCAAGGGTGCAATATTAGATTGAACTTAGAGCCAATTTGCTCCGCAATTGGTCGAGTGATCGAGTGGTTGAAGGGCTTCACGGCTCGTAACCTCAGAAATATGAGGACTTTTACTGGTATTTCCAATTTGGCACGCATTGCGTACAGAATTGAGGCTTTTAGAGAAAGGTCAGCCAACGCGTAACCAATTGCCAACTATAGAAAAACTCTCCGCACTGCGGAGCAAATTGAGCTGGACTCATTATAAATAAACGGAAAAAAACCATTATGATGACATTACGACAATTTTCTGCGGAGCCATCCACAATTCCAACCATTACCAGTTGGTATCTGGTTGATTTGAGTAAAGCACAGGGCGAGCAGGAATTGTTCACTCACAAGTCGCCTCAAAAGCTCAAGATCCTTCGCGAGCATGCCTTAATTGAGAGCGCTATTTCTTCAAACCGAATTGAAGGTATAAATGTTGACCAGTCCAGGATTAATACCCTTATTTTGGGAAAGCCGTTTTTGAAGAACCGGGGGTTCCGTGGCGATTTGGCAGAAAAAGGCATCATGCACGACCTTTTAACCGGCAAAGTCAGGATTAGATTGTAAAGAAAACGAAACTTGCTTATAGGGCAGAAATAAGGTAAAAATTAAAACAGGATAATTGATATGGCGGCTCCAATTCCAACTCCAGTTTATCACCTTACCCACATAGACAACCTGGTCTCTATCATCCAGTCAGGAGGTTGCTTATCTTTTAACCAGAAGCAAAATCGGGAGATTGAACACATTGATGTTGCATACGAAACAATTCAAGTCCGCCGTGCACTAACATTAGTTCCGTGCGGTTCTGGAGGATGTTTGCATGACTATGTGCCATTTTTCTTCGCTCCGCGCCCGCCGATGCTCTATGCGATTTACGGAGGGCATGTGGAAGGATATGAACAAGGACAGATCCCTCTCGTTTATCTGGTTACGACCGCTCAAACTGTCAGCAATAGCGATAGTGAATGGGTTTTTACGGATGGGCATGCGACTATGGCATTTACAGAATTTTTCGATGATCTGAAGGACATTGATGAGGTTGACTGGAAGGTTATGGAATCGCAATACTGGAATGATACGCCAACCTTACCCGACCGAAAGCGCAGGCGGCAGGCAGAGTTTTTAGTCAAAGACTTTTGCACCTGGGAATTATTTTCGAAAATCGGTGTCATAAACTCAAGAATCGAATCAAGGGTGAAAAGGATGCTTGAGAACAACACGCATCAACCAACAGTTCAGATTCACAGGGACTGGTATTATTAAAAGGGGGAATCATGATTAAACTTACGCAAGGCAACATGCTCAAGGCCGATGTGGAAGCCCTTGTTAATACTGTAAATTGTGTGGGTATTATGGGTAAAGGCATCGCCCTCCAGTTCAAACAAGCATTCAGGGATAACTTCCATGCATACGCAAATGCTTGCAGAAAGGAAGAAGTTAAGCCTGGACGCATGTTCATCTTCCCCACCAATAAGATGTTCAACCCCAAATACATAATTAATTTCCCAACAAAGCGGCACTGGAAGGAGAAGTCCAAGCTTGAGTACATTGAGCAAGGACTGAACGCTTTGGTCACGGAAGTCCGGCGGTTAGGAATCAAGGCTATTGCCATACCTCCTTTAGGCTGTGGCTATGGTGGGTTGAAATGGCCTGAAGTCCGGAATCTGATCGAAACCGCATTCGATCAATTGCCAGGTGTTCAGACGCTCCTTTTCGAACCCAGGGGGACGCCCGAAGCTGACTCAATGCCTATAGATCCCAAAAAACCGGCATTAACGCGTGCCCGGGCACTTTTCATCAAGCTCCTTGAGCAGTATACTATTCCTGGTTACCGGTTGAGCCTGCTCGAGATTCAGAAACTTGCATATTTCCTTCAGGTGGCCGGAGAGCCGCTTCGATTGCAATATGTCAAGCAGAAGTATGGTCCATATGCTGAAAATCTCCATTTCGTGCTTCAGCGATTAGAAGGGCATTACATTCGTGGATATGGCGACCGTAGTATCAAGGCATCTATCCGACTTCTATCCAGCGCCAGTGAGGAGGCCGACACGTTTTTGGCAGATAATCCGGAAGCCTTCCAACGCTTAGAGAGAGTGAGGAAACTGATTGATGGTTTTGAAACGCCATACGGTATGGAGCTCTTATCTTCCGTGCACTGGGTTGCAGCGAGTGATGATGAACCTGCTCAAACCCCGGAGCATGCTGTGGAGCTGATTTTTGCGTGGAATGCCCACAAAAAAAAGACTTTCAAAGCCACCCATGTCCACAAGGCCTGGCAGCGTCTTGCTGAGCAGAACTGGTTACCAATTACTTCATTGCGGTAGAGAATCCTTATTTTGAAAAAGGCCGCTTTTGAAGTACCGGGACGAAAAGGAAATTCGGGGCTACCGTGATGCTCTGGCGAAAAAAGGGTAATAAAGAGGGTAACAAAAAAGGATCCGTAAAAGATGATGATCGAACATACTTCGTGAGTT
>JAFDJF010000538.1 GCA_019307645.1 Deltaproteobacteria bacterium | reverse complement strand
AAAAAATGGGGTTTCAAAAAAAAGGGACAGGACATCTATGCCCTGAGCCCTTATCAGTTCAGCTGCCAGCATACTATCCAGGCCGCCTGAAAAAACGCATAAGGCTCTCATATTTTGTCGTTTTTTCTCCTCGCAAGCATTAGAATATCTACAGCCCTAATTCTGCCATTGATTTGATTAGATTTTTTTGTTTTTTATTGAACTTATTTGGAATGGCGACACTGATTTCTGCGTAGGCGTCGCCCCTTCCGTTATTCTTTGAATGGGGGAGGCCATAGGATTTAAGTCTGAACTTGGCATTATTCTGTGTCCCGGGCGGGATTTTCAATTTCAGCCGTTTTTGATCGATTGTCGGGATTTCTATCTCCGTCCCCAGAATTGCTTCAGAGTATTTGATTTCGTGCTTTGAATACAGATCATTATTTTCCCTTTTAAAAATGGAATGGTCCATGATCTTGATCTTGATATAAAGGTCCCCCGCTTGCCCTCCGTAAGGACTGGGGTTTCCTTTACCCCTGAGTCGCAGCTTCTTGCCATCGGATATCCCCGCAGGGATCTTGACAGATACCTTTTCCTGGCCACCGTTTAGTTGATATGAAATGACTTTATTTGTTGTCTGGACAATTTCTTCCAAAGTCATATTGAGATCGTAAATCAGATCAGAGCCTTTCAAGTCCCGAGTGTGATTTTGGGGGCCTCCTGAGAAAGACCCAAAGGGCGAACCGCTGCTTTGGTGTTGGTGTCGGCCGCATCCTCCCGTGCCTCCAAAGAATTGACTGAATGGATTGGCGCCCCTTCCTGCACCGCCCCCCCCTCCGAAACCAAACTCTCTCAAGACACTCCCAATGTCAAAGCCACGAAAAATGTCTTCCTGAGAAAATTTGCTTTGGAATCCTTCCGCGCCGAACATATCATAGTTTTTCTTTTTTTCCGGATCACTCAGGACAGCATATGCCTCACTGATCTCTTTGAACCTTGCTTCAGCAGATTTGTCACCTTTGTTTTGATCCGGGTGGTATTTCAGGGCCAGTTTTCGATAGGCTTTTTTGATCTCCTCGGGAGAAGCTGATTTAGAAACCCCAAGAATTTGATAGTAATTTTTCCCCGCCATAATCTCCTCGCTTACCTTCTATAGAGCTGAAAATAATGAAGAACTGCTAAGAAAATAATCACAAGGAGTGAGAAGTCAAGGTCAGGCACGAAGGAAAAGTGATTACTGATCACTCTTCGACATTTGGACCCTTCGACTTTTCGACTTTTTCAATATAATAAAGTGTTGCACCAACAGGTGCAAAGGAGAGAAAAAGGATGTTCAACCCCGGAATCAGGAAGGGGAGCCCGAAACCCAGATGAAAAAAAACGTTTTTTAATAAGAATTTGAATCTATTTCTGAATGTAACAAGTTGTCTTGCAGGGAGAAGATCCGTATTGTCCCATGCAAGGAACACGGCGGCAATACCGCATGAAACTATCGCCAGTATGGGACCGAGAGGAGTCAGCCCTCCAAACATCAGCAGTATCGATATGATAACGGGGATAATGGTTCTTGGTAACTCCTGTTTGATCAGATAAAAAAACAGTTTCAGTATCGGCATGGTTTCCGGTTCCTTGACTTTCCCTGTCATTCGAATTTCGGTTATCCGGGACATGTGGTCCATGATGACAACGCTGAAAAGAATCTGGGACACGAGATAGGAAAGTACCGTTGCGATAGCGACCAGAACCAGCGAAAGCAGCCAGGATAAAAAATGCCACAGCCAGAGAACCCATGCACTTTCAGGCTTGCTCCATATGAGATTGAGAATTTCCTGCCAAAACAGCAATTTTGGCGTTCTCAAGCCGAGCAATAGGCCACGAATATTATAATTAATTCCATCTATTAAAATCATTATTTAATGTCCTTTAGTAAGATTATTGGTAACTACCCAGGTTCAGGGTTCAAGGTTCACGGTTCACGGTTAAACCCGATTTTATCGGGATTTTCTTCATCTTTCCAGAGCGACATAGCGTGTTCCTTGGAGCTTTGTGTGCAAAACCGTTTAGTATATCCAAAAACCGGATGAACAGGGTATTTGTCTAAAGAATAGAGACCTTCCTTCATTGCTTTTAACCTTGACTGTCGGAGCGAAGCGTAGATCTCGTCTGAAGCGAAAGCGGGAAACCGTGAACCTTATAACCTGAGTAGTTACGATTATTGTAGGGAAATCGAATGACGCCGATGCGGTTGCTGTTTTTTTATTTGCCCGCAGTCAGCCTGTATGCGAAATTCGCTTTGATATTCAGTTTTTTCACGGTCACAGAGCCTGGAAAGGGAGGGAAGGGGGCGGACTCCTTGATCGTTCGTGTTGTTTCATCATCAAGGATCGAGTAATGGGAGGGTTGCAGGATATTGATACCCTTCAAATGTCCTTGCCGGTTCAGGCTGAAAAGAACCAGTACTTCCCCCTCTATCAGGTTTCCCCAGGCCTCATGTGGATATTTCCAGTGCTGCATCAGTCTTGCTTTGATGATTTTGGCATATGAGCTGTATCTTTTGTCCTTTGTTTCCAGTGAGATGGTGTCCTCGGATTCCTCCGGCGAGGCGCTTTTTTCCGGCTTGATTTTTGCCAGTTCAGTTGCCGCCTTTTTATCCTCTTCCAAAGGATCAAGAGGGGGGCGGAGTAGCTCCACATGATAGGTTTGCAGCGGTTTGGCAACCCAGTCAATAGGGAAGGCCTTTTGGAGCCCTATCAGAATAATTAGATGGATTACCAGGGAAACAACCAGACTGCTCTTCATTATTGGAGCGCTTCTGAGGGTAAGGGGGGCTTTGTTTCCCTCACGGTTGGTTTCTTGAGCCATTGACCCACCAGTCTGTTTTTTTGTCGAACCACCAGTTGGTGCTGTCGGTTTCCAGTATTTCCCTGGCCATTCTCCTGGCATTTTCAGTGAGTAGCCTTTTTACAGCAAAGTCAAGCCAGTCTTTTGCATTTGGATTTCCAAAATCCAGCTGCTCCTTTAGTTCCAGTATCAGATCCAGCTGATCCGCGTCCCTGGACAGTTGTGCCTCCAGTGTGACATCGTCATTGAATTCATTGGCCAGAGCAATAACCTCATTTCCAAAAGGCAGCCCTCGAACCTGGTCCCGGAGGGCCCCTTCCTCATCAGCCTTGACATACTTTTTGTTTACATAATTGTGATCTCCAGTCCTTGCTTCGGGAAAATCATGGAAAAGGCACATCAAAATAACTTTATTCAGATCAACCTCAGGTTCCTGGGTGGCAAGTATATACCCGATCACCGTTGTACGGAAGGAATGATCAGCAACTGACTCTTTTCCTGAACCAAGGAACTGGTAGCCGGTTCGGGGGGTCTTTTTTAGCATTCCGACTTCAAAAAGAAATTCGACGACTCTTTTCATAATGTCTTCTGAATAGGTTTATGGTATGGAAAAGTCAAGCAGGTTTTATACGCTTGACGGCTTGATTTATTTTGGTGCAGCGTTTAATATATAAGAATATAGATACGATTAAAGGGCGGTAATAACCAAATGAAAATCCATACATACCCCGATCCAGTTCTTAGGGCCCACGCAGCGCCGGTCGAAAATATAGATGAGGAAGATCAGAACCTGATCGAGGAAATGATTGAGATCATGTACGGTGCGCCCGGCATTGGCTTGGCTGCCAACCAGGTTGGCGTGCTGAAAAGGATAATTGTATTTGAGGGGGCCCCTGGTGAGAGTGGAAGAACGCCGGAGGTATTGATTAATCCCGAAATAATTTTCCGGGAGGGAAAGATCTGCAGCGAGGAAGCCTGCCTGAGCGTAATTGACTTTGCCTCCGATGTAAATCGGGCTGCCCAGGTCAGGGTGCAGGGACTGGACAGAAACGGAAATTTGGTTGGGATTGAAGCCGAGGGGCTGAAAGCCATTTGCTTACAGCACGAGATCGATCATCTTGACGGCATTCTCTTTATTGATCATATCAGCAGCCTCAAGAGGTCTTTATATAAGAGAAAACTGAAAAAAAAGTTGAAAGAGAGTGGAAGAGCAACCTAAAGAGAGATTTCCTGAGCGTCCCGGGATCATTTTTATGGGGACGCCTGATTTTGCTGTGCCTTCACTCAGGGCACTTGTTGAACACGGCTATGATGTTCTGGCAGTGATTACTCAGCCTGACAGACCCAGGGGGAGGGGCAGAAAGATGCTTCCTTCTCCGGTAAAGCGGACGGCTATGGAATTGGGACTTGAAATCCTGCAGCCCCAAAAAGTCTCCACCCCTGAGTTTTGTAAGGAAATTCGGCTTAAGACCCCCGACCTTCTTGTGGTTGTTGCCTTCGGACAAATATTGAAAAAAGATTTTCTTGATATCCCCCGGTGGGGGCCTCTTAATATCCACGCTTCCCTATTGCCCAAGTATCGTGGTGCCGCTCCCATTCACTGGGCAGTTCTCAATAATGAAATTAAGACAGGTCTGACCGCCATGAGAATGGATGTGGGGCTTGATTCCGGCCCAATCCTTCTTCAGGAGGAAGTGCATATTCTCTCTGATGAAACTTCAGGACAACTCCATGATCGACTTGCTCAAATATCCGGCAAGTTTCTCATAAGGACTCTCAAAGGCCTTGCGGAAAATCGGTTAAAGGAAAAACCACAGAACGAAAATCGGGCTACATATGCATCAAAGATTGATCGGGATATGTCTGAAATAAAATGGGATCAATCAGCCAAAACCATTTCAGCCTTCAT
>JAFDJF010000537.1 GCA_019307645.1 Deltaproteobacteria bacterium | reverse complement strand
TCAAGAGCATTGTTGTCCGCAGCAAAACATGTCGCTTCGTATAGGGCCTCGGCATCAGCAGGTACATCACAAGGCGTTAAGTTGCCGAGCTTACGGTGGTACTTATCCTTAAGCGGCGTACCAGAAAAGGATATTGCTGTACTTTTGCCGTTGACAAGACCATCAAAACGGCGTCCGGATATCTGAGCCGATTTGAACTTTCTGTTACCGGCGACCAGTTCTATATTTCGTTTTTCACCTGGCATAGCCAAAAGCTTTATCAGCACTGGTTTACCAGGAACATCCCGAACCACCTCGTAATCACAGCCTTTGATCCCAAACTCGGTTTGTATTGAAGTCGCCATCAGCAAACAGGACCTGAACGGCAAAACCTCGACATCGACAGTGTCACCTTTTTCGAATGTTCCGATCACCCGCTCGGTGGGATGAAACTGGCGAAGCTCAATGCCGGTTCCAGTTGACAAGCCGATCTCTTCGTCAAGTTTGACCTTGCAGAGGATCGGGGTCCAGCTAAGGTTTCTTAACGTCAGCAGTCGCGAGCGCTCATCGCCGCGGGAAACGGCCTTATCGCCATAACTTTCCTCAGGTAAAACCATTCCATCGACAAGAATATCACCGTATTTTCTGGCTAAGTTGAATATCCTCGCCAGTTTCGGGTACTCATCATCACGCAAAAACCACGGATTGCCGTAAAGCTGAGGAGCAAGAATAAGGTTCCTGTTAAAGGCCTGTAGGATCAAATCGTCTTCCCAGTAATTCAGGCATGATGAGATGCAGACGCCGTGGTCCTCGGTGAGCCTTACCAGGTTCGGCACGATCCGGCGGGAAATGGCCCCGGCCCGGTGGTGCGTTGCGGTCTGATTATTGAGCATATGGACGTCGATATAGGTTTCTGCCCCGCCCAAAAGATAGGTTGTTGCGTGCGGCAGACCTTTGCCGAGCTTGAGCCGGTGGTTCAGGAGAATCAGGTCGGGCGCGTATTTGCGGCATTCGGTCATCATACGGACAAAAGCATCCTGTTTTTCAGGACGCAATCCGCCTACAACAGCGTCGAACTTTAACAGAATAAACTCATAGTCCCGGCAGAGTTTGACCATCATGTCGATCCGCGCTTGTTCCTCTTCGGGCGTATTGCCAAAGCCGTCTGGGCCGCCCCATGTGCCCAGTCGCGTGCCCATTGTCTTTGCCTTTTCGTATATGGGCCCAAAGCCGTTGGGGAACTGGCGCCGGAACGCATCCGAATCCATTTTGCCGTACCTGCCTGCCTTGTCTATTGCCCCGGCACTTATTACATAGATATCCAGCACCATTCCGTACTCATCGAGCAGCCACTTAAAAAAGTCAAGATTAACCATTGTATGCTCTTCGGTGCTTCCCTCGTTGGTGTTGTTTATCCATGAAAAGTACTGCGAATAGGATGGCGTTCGTTCATCGGCGCCAGGGTAAACTTTTGCTGTATATAACAAAACTTCGTCCTGTGCGAATAATACTTGAGTACAAAAAAGAATTAACAGAGATGTTTTTGTTAGCTTCAATAGCATGATTTTTTTCCTGTCAATTTAATAAAGTATAACGCTTGTCTTCACTGGCTGAAGAGTTACCGGTCCTAACATGCCCGAGGGAACCAGCGGGCTGCTTTTTGTGTGTTGCCCCTGCATGTTGGTGCGGGTTATGCGCTCTTCTTCAGGAAGGAACCGGTCGCCTACAAGGCGATTATTCCAGACGTTGGTGACTCTCACTTCGAGGATGTGGGAGCCTTTACTGAGCAGTTTTGCCGGGACTTTTACACGGAAAGGAAAGGTCCAGACGGTTCCGAGATCTTGCCCGTCAATACTTACTTCGCCAACTTCGCAGACTTTGCCGAGGTCCAGCCAGAAGTCTCCGGAAGCAGCCCTATGTATTTCAAACTGAATTGAGTAGGCAGCAGTGCCTGAAAAGTATTTGATGCCGGGCTCTTCTGAACCTGTCCAGTCAATCAGTTCGTTCCATTCAACAGATTCAGGTGCAAGCCTACCGGGCTGGAACTTCACTGTCCATTTTCCTTTGATCGGAGTCTTTTTTACGGATGTGTCTCCAAAGAGATCACCGGTTTTTTTTGGTGCCTGACCATCTTGGCGGAATACGACGAAGGCCGATCCGATTGCAGGAAGTTCCAGCTCAATGTCGTAGGAGTTATCGGGTTGGCGGCTGACGGCCTTTGCCGAACGTATTTCACCGGAGACGGGATACCAGATTTCCGGTCTTCCCTCGGCATCGCGGAATCGGCAGAGCAGCGTTTTTATTTCCTTTGCGCCATTGCAGACGAAATAGACGTCGGCATTATCAGCGCGGCGGTGGATGTAATCGATCCGGTCCGGCCCCTCCTGTGAGCCGCCCGTAAGCACTGTAAAGTCGGGTTTTACGCCCATCTCTGCCAGCACCTGGCGCGATGTCATATTCGTGTAAACTCTGCCTTTGCCGAACTTCCGGCTGCGGGGAGTTTTCCCCTGAGTCGAATCCGCAGCTCCCCAGAGCTCTGCGCCGATTCCCGCCACCATCCGGTCAGCCTCTGGATAACCGGTCAGCGAATGGGTGCGTATAGGCTGAACCGGCCCGACTATGGCTGCGCCCTGTTTCACGAGATCGCGGATCCGACTCAGCACATCGAGGTTGATATGATCGTGTTTGGGCAGAACCATCAATCTGTATCTCATATCACCCACGACCAACTGCCCGGTTTCGGGATCGACTTTCATGCGATTGATGATCGAGTTTGCATCAATATAATCATAGTCGTAGCCGCTACCCAGTGGTCGAAAATCTACCGGTACCGGACGTCCGCAGTGCAGGCATTTGTCCAGTGTGTAGAGGGGTGTGACGTTCGGGTCAATCCGGCGGGAAGGTACGAGGTTTGGCGCATGGTCGCCGTAGTAAAAACAAAC